>JAGQOZ010000206.1 GCA_020426955.1 Planctomycetales bacterium | reverse complement strand
CTCTACGATTGCCGACGCAGATGGGCTCGGTACGTTCAGCTACCTCTGGAGCACCGGCGCGACAACTCCCGCCATTGTGCTCGGTGACGCTGATGTCGGTTCGAACATTTCGGTCACCGTCAGCTACACGGATGGACATGGAACCTACGAATCACTCACCAGCGCAGCCGTCGGACCAGTTGCGAATGTAAACAATTCGCCAACGGGTATTCCGGTCATCTCGGGCGTTGCACAGAACGGACAAACGCTAACGGCCAATACGGGCGGCATCAGCGATGCAGATGGATTGGGCGAATTCACCTTTGAATGGCTCCGCAACGACGCGGTTATCGCTGGTGCGTCCAGCAACACGTATCTGCTGAGCGATATCGACGTGGGAAGTCAAATTCGCGTGCAGGTTAGTTATGTTGATAATCATGGAACGACAGAAGGTCCGATCACCAGCGATCCAACGGGGACCGTGACCGATGTCTTATCTAGCGGTACAAAGTTCTTCGTCGTGGACCAGTCACGGCGCCGTACATTCGAATATGGCGCCGACGGCAGTGCGCTGGACAATTCGCGGTTGGATAAAGAAGACCAGGGGCCTCGAGGAATCGCGGCCAGCATCGACGGTTCGACCTTGTGGGTTGTGGACCAGAAGGGCGAAGTGTTTGTCTATGACAGCGAAAACAATTCGCTCGGTTCCTGGGAATTCGAAGGAGTAGACAAAGCGGAAGGAATTGCGGTGCACGGCGACGATCTGTGGATTGTCGATCGCGGAGAAGATCGAGTTTACTATTTTGCAGATGGCGCACTGCGGCGTTCAGAGAAGGCCGAACCAACGTCTAGTTTTTCGCTGGTTCGCGGCAACCGGAATCCGCTGGGAATCACCACAGACGGTGAGCATATCTGGGTTGTCAATAACACGAAGAGCACGGACAAGGTTTTTCGATACTCGATCGAAGGCGAGCTGGAAGGCAGTTGGCAGATCGACACGGCAAACGCCAGCCCAACCGGGATTACCATTGATCCGAATGACGTAAACGACGTTTGGATTGTCGACGCCATCAGTGACCACGTTTATCAGTATGTGGGTGCCGCCGAACGCACCGACGGCATGCAGTTGGCCGACGCACAATTCCCGCTGGCCGAAAACAATCGCAACCCACAAGGAATCGCCGATCCTCGGCCGAATTCTACTGGCACTGCATCGTCTTTTCACCCAATTGACAAATCGACCATTTCGTCGTCAATGAGTGCGGCGCGATCCCACACCCCGGCCGCGCGAACTAGCTCGGATCCGCAGCTGACGCGAGACCTCGTCTTTGCTGAATTTGTTCAAGACCGCAAAACAGCTCGGCGCAAGCTTGACAGCGAATTCGGTTGGCAAAGTCCGGATGCTCAATTCGAATCGGAATTGGTTCGAACCGACGCTGCTGCGTACGGCGAACGAGATCGATTGTTTAGCATGATCGAAGATAGTGACGACCATTAAAAACTGCGAAGTGTCACATCGGTCCCGTACGCTTGCATTGCAGGTTTCCGTTCATGCCTGCCGCGAAGGCAAAGAGAGACACGGAGGTCGACACAACTACCCCGGCGGCAAGCAAAGTAGCATAAGCGAATCCGCCGAAAGCAGCTTGGTTGTTGGCTTTCGCGTGATTCGCGTATTTTGCGGTTGAAAGAATCCCCATTTCTGGACGCAAGTCATGTCTGCGGTTCGAACCCGAGCCGCCTGCACTGCCAGTAAAACCGGCGCATTCGCTACCGCAGTGCCGGTGAACTTTCGGAGTGGACGGTGGTTTCGCGACGTTCGCTTAATGCAAGCTATATTTCTGCAGCTTGAACAAGCAACACGATTTTCGTGTCTTCATACCAGGGGTAGTCTGCAGAAACTGACGGGAGTGACAAGGTTATGTCCGGTACGCACAACGACACAGTCAATGTCTTGATTGTGGACAGCAACGAAACAGCTCGTAACGCCATTGCCAAGGTGGTTTCCAGCCAAGGCTACAATTGCATGATGGCGGACAACGCCGATTCTGCTCGCCTGTGGAGCAAGCGAAATCAGCCCGGCCTGATCATTGCCAACACGCAGATTGATAAGATCAGCGGCTTTGAGTTTTGCCGAGCGGTCAAACAGGATAATCCTCACGCCGAAATTCCGGTCATTTTTGTTTCGGACAGCAAGGCGCATGACGTGGTGCAGCAGAGCCGTGATGCGGGTGGCATCTTTTTCTTGAGCCGTCCGATTGACCCGGACGTGCTGCTGGAATTGGTGGACAAGGCATTATGGATGCCCCACTTGATTCGGCGTCATATCGAAACGCCTACACACAAGACCGAAGTGAAGGCGCCTTATTCGCTGAATCCCGCGATCACTCGGACAGACGTTTTCAGCAACTTTTAGTCTGTCCCCAGAACTTTTGGTCTGCCAATAGAACTTTTAGTCTGCCACCAGGACTTGATGAGCACACGGTTCGAGAAAGTGAGCGAGCCGACCAAGGCGCAGCGTTTCCCCAGAACGCTGTGCCTTTTGTTTCGCTAGCCAAGCTTTTTCGAGCGAACCACAAAGAACTCGATCGAATATTTTTGCCCGTTTTGGGAACTAAATCGGACTGCCGTACGTCCAATTGGAACTTTTGAAGTTGCGCATTGTGTTTTTTGGCGGAATTTCCTAGCCCGACGCGTCGGTGTTGAAATTGCGCGTTTACGTTATTCCGCGAAATATCTTAGCCCGACGCGTGAGCGAGTGACTGCGGAGTGTCCGTTTTTTCCCTCGCTTACGTTTCGGGCTAGGAAAAAGCGCAACTTCAAAAATTGAAACCGTCCTATCCAAGAAATCACCGATTGCCAGTTGTTAGCGAATTTCTTTCGTTCCACAATCGTTGCCAAATAACACTAATTGTTGGGAGTTTGACATGAGTTTTCGTTCGCGAATTCTAGTCCTAGGAGTCATGATGGCAGCGTTTGGATCGCTTTCCAGCAGCGCAAAGGAAATTCCGTTTGTAGAAAAATTTGCCTTGGCAGCCGACCGCCAGGAGATCCTCAAGCAGCTCATCCCCGGCACGGAAGAATATTTCTACTTTCATTGTTTGCACTACCAGAACCAGCAAGAGTATGACCAAGTCGATTTGCTGCTAACCCAATGGGTCAAGCAATCCGGTTACACATCGTTGGTCAAACAGATTCAGCGTCGCCAAGCGTTGTTGACCTATGATCGCAACCCGGAAAAATCGCTGGCCTTTTTGATTCAAGAATTGGGCGTTCGCTTTGACCATCAACAGCAACGCATTCAGCGCGAACGCCGTCTGGCTTCATCATTAGACGCGAATCTGATTTCACGCGAACGGTTGGCCGAATCGGCCTTTCGGCGATATGAAAACTTGCAGGGCTTTCAGGATTCTGCCTTCCATTGGCTGGCCGTTCGCGAATTGACGCCAGTTCAACGACGTGACTTTCTTAGCCGGTTGTCCACGCCGGATCTGGAAAACCTAGTGGACCTGATCGTCGGCGATTTGAATTTCAAGGACAGCGGCGGATTCGGTTCGCTGTCCATTCATCGTCAATTGACGCTGCTACAGTTGGACACGTTGGTTCGCCGACTTCCGACGCTTCAAAATCAGCAAGCGTTTGTGGATACCTACGTTTCCAAGCTGATTCCCAGCGACGACGTCGATTGGCGTTCCGACATGGCCGCTTATGAAGCGTACTTGAATCGACTGTGGCAATTTGTCGGCAAGTTAGACGCGGTCCACAATTCGCTAAAAGCCCAAGTGCTGTATCATCGCTTGGACTTGAAACGAAGTCTGGGTGACTACGATCTGTCACTGTTCACAGAATATCTGAAGCTGCCTCGCAACGTCGGCTACTTGAATCCTCGATTTGCTGCTTCGAATGAAGCTAGACGGTTTTCGGCGAATCTGGGCCAAGATTTTTCGGCCATCAACGGATTGCCGCCGGTCTTCAATGACGAACCGCTGGTACGCGATTTCCTTTCGCACGCGTTTTTGGAAGCGAATGACACCAAGGCCTTTGACGCCTATGTCGACAACGATTACCTCAAGCGATTGCTGGCGGAAACTAAGATTGTCAACGGTTTGGGCGACATGAATCGTTGGGCCGCCATGCTACCGCCAGAGACGTTTCAGGCGCTGAAGGATCGAGTTGACTTGGAATTCGCGTCGACCAATGCCAAATTCTTTGCGGCAGAAGATCCCGTCTTCTTGGACGTGAACGTCAAGAATGTTTCCACGCTGATTGTCAAAGTCTTTGAAATTAATTCGCGAAACTTCTATCGCGAAAACGGCAAAGAGATCGACACCACCGTCAACCTGGACGGACTGGTTGCCAATTCGGAAGTGACCTACGAATACAAAGAACCGCCCGTGCGCCGAGTTTCTCGGCATTTTGAATTTCCAGAACTGTCTGAACCCGGCGTCTACGTGATTGACTTCATCGGCAATGGGATCAGCAGTCGAGTCGTCGTGCGAAAGGGACAGTTGAACTACCTTTCCGAAAACACACCGTTTGGTTATCAATTCACCGTTCTAAACGAACAGAATCAGCCGCAAGCGAACGCCTCGATCTGGATGTCCGGCCAAGAATATACGACGGACAGCAACGGCCAAGCCCTGATTCCGTTTTCCACTCGTCCCAGTCGACAGCCATTGGTCTTAAGCAAAGGCAACGTGGCCTCGCTGCGAAATTTTGACCATGGAGCAGAAGACTATCGGCTGGAAGCGGGTTTCTTTATCGATCGAGAATCGTTGCTGGAGTACGAAGTGGCGTCGCTGGTGATTCGACCGCAGCTGTATCTGAATGACAAACCAGTGTCACCTCAAGCGATTTCCAATCTGACGTTGACGCTGACCAGTGTAGACCATGACGGCGTGGAATCGACTCAGACAGTAGAAGATTTCAAGTTGTTTTCTGATCGAGAATCAACGCATGAATTTGCGGTACCCAGACGTTTGTCTCAGTTGCAAGTGCAGTTGTTGGGAACCATCAAACGCTTGTCAGACAACCAAGAAATTACCATTCAACAAAACGCCGCATTCGCTCTAAACGGGATCGAAAAAACAGACAAAACCGCTGACGTTCATCTGGTTCGCACTCGAACTGGTTACCAACTGAACGTCTTGGGCAAGACGGGCGAACCGTTGACCAACCACACGGTGCGTATCGAATTGGCTCATCGAGATTTCCGGCATCCCGTGACGGTCAATCTGCAGTCGGACGAAGCGGGACAGATTCAATTGGGCGAATTATTAGACATCTCGACAGTGCAAGCCAAACTAGAAAACGACGTCCAGCACACTTGGCCGTTAGATCAAGATCAACGAATTCTACCAACGGCGATTCACGCTGCGGCGGACGAAGAGATTTCCATTCCTTTTATGGGAAGCAAATTGGATCCAGCGGACGTGGCATTGTTTGAAGTCCGAGGCGACCGGTTGGTAGCGGATCTGTTCAAGAAGATGCGATTCGAAAACGGGATGATCAACATCCAAGATTTAGACGCCGGCGACTACCAATACATTGACCGTCAGGCGAGCCAGACCGTGCGAATTCGCATTACCGAAGGGACGGATGTCGCTTCGTACCTAGTCAGTGACACTCGGCATCTGGAACGCCGCTCGAATCAGTTGCTGCACATTCGTCAAATCAAAGAGGTGGGTGACGAAGTTGTCATTCAGCTGGACCATGCCGACGCGCATTCTCGAGTCCACATCACGGCAACTCGTTATCTGCCCCAGTTCAACATGCTGCATTTGTTGGGACAGATTCGCGATGCAGCGGCTGGAGCCATCAAGTATCCCGACCCGCTGTCATTGTATGTAGAAGGCCGCGACATCGGTGAAGAGTACCGTTACATTTTGGATCGCCGATACGCCAAGAAGTATCCGGGCAACATGTTGCAACGACCAGAATTGCTGCTGAACCCGTGGGATATTCGCAGCACGCAAACGGATCGCCAAGATCCGTCGGCGGGGCAGGATTTTGGCTTGGCGGCGGATAATGCCGCTCCCGCAGCTTCGGCCATGCAAGACCGGTTGGCTCGTCAAGCTCAGCTGGAAGACACGTTTGCCAGTTTAGATTTTCTGGCAGATCCTTCCGTGCAGTTGATCAATCTAACCGCAGACGAAAAAGGGGAAATTCGCATTAGCAAAAAGTTGCTGGAAGGCCGACAGCACCTGCACGTCTTGGCGGTGGATCCGGTGACGACCGAATTTCGTTCGTTTGCGCTGGATCGTAATGAACTGAATTTCCGCGATTTGCGTTTAGCGTCGGCGCTAGATGCGGACAAGCATTTCACTCAGAAGAAAACCATCAAACTGTTGGGCCGCAATGAATCGCTGACGCTGACTTCGCTGGGTACCACCAAAGTTCAGACATTTGATTCGTTGAATGACGTTTATCAATTGCTGTTGACGTTGAATCGCCACGAACACTTGGTCAAATTCAACTTTCTTTTGAATTGGGAATCGTTGACTTCGGCAGAAAAGCAAGCCAAGTATTCCGAATTTGCCAGTCACGAATTGAACTTCTTCTTATACAAGAAGGATCGACCGTTCTTTAACGATGTCGTTCGACCTCATCTGCAGTTCAAGTTTCACAAAACCTTTCTGGACCACTGGCTACTGGAAAATGATTTAAGCGAATTCCGCCAACCGTGGAACTATGCTCAGCTAAACATCGTCGAACGCATCTTGTTGGCTCGTCGCATTGATGACGAATATCAATACACTCGACGACACGTCAACGATCTGGTTAGCTTGGTACCGCCGAATCGGACGCAGTGGAACTACTGGTTTGAAACCGCTCTTGGACGATCGGCGTTGGATGCCGACGAAAAATTAAACTTTGGTTTCGCCGGAGAAGCTCGCGGTGGACGAGTACTATCTGAACGGTTTGGCGGCGGAGGCTTCGGCGGTGTAACTCGCAGCGCGGTCCCCTCGCCAACATCGGAATCACTGGCCGAAATGAGCGACGCCGAGTCGGACGGCGCGGCTGTAGATAAACGAGCGTATTCTCGCGGCCGTCGAGCGAACCGGCAGGAAGAGCAAGCGGCTTTGGGGCTGCAGCGTAAAGGCATGACGGCAGATGACCATGTCGACTTCTTTGCTTACGACGCTACGCTGGGCGACGCGGCTAGGGATCGCCAATTGTATCGCACGTTGGAAAGCACCAAGGAATGGGTGGAGAACAACTACTATCGCTTGCCGATTGAGTCGCAAAATGCGGAACTGGTGACGGCCAATGCTTTTTGGAACGACTTTGCGAATAGTCGAGCGGACGAACCGTTCTTTTCGACGAATTGGCCGGCCGCATCTGGAAACTTCACGGAAATGATGTTCGCGTTGGCTGTCTTGGATTTGCCACTCAAGTCGAACGCAGCCGAAGTCAAGGCGGACGAAAATCAGATTGTGGTCAGTGCCAAATCGCCTACGTTCGTTTTCCAAGAACAAATTCTGGAAGCTCAGGCAGCGGAAGACGCTCAGGCCATGCTGGTTAGTCAAAATTATTTCAAACAGGGTGATCGCTATCAGCAGGTGGACGGTCAACAAGTGGACAAGTTTGTCAGTGGTGAATTCCTGACGCAAACGGTTTACGGGTGCCACATTGTGGTCACCAATCCGACTTCAGCCAAACGAGAAACCGATGTTCTGATTCAGATTCCGGAAGGTGCCATTCCCGTGTCTGGTGGCCAAATGACCAAGTCCTTGCCGTTGACGCTGGATGCCTATCGCACCACCACCGTGGAATACTTCTTCTATTTCCCGGCGGTTGGACAGTTTGCTCACTATCCGGTGCAAATTGCGGAAGGCGAACAGACGGTCGTGGCGGCCGCCGCGACGACGTTGACCGTGGTGGACGATCCGACCACGGTGGACAAAGAATCTTGGAACTACATTTCTCAGTTTGGTAGCGAACAAGATGTCTTGCAGTACTTGCAAAATCACAATTTGAACGAAACCGACTTAGAACGCATTGCCTTCCGCATGCAAGACAAGGGCTTCTTCCAGCAAGTGGTGGACCTGCTGAGCAAGCACCATCAGTTTCATGCCACGCTGTGGTCTTACGCGTTGACGCATGATGTGGCGACGGCTGCTCGCGAGTATTTAAAACACCGTGATGATTTTGCGAATTCCATTGGTGCGTACTTGGACAGCCCGTTGCTTTCGCTGGATCCGGTGGTTCGCAAAACCTATCAGCACATGGAATACAAGCCGCTGGTGAACGCTCGCACGCATCAACTGGGTCGCAATCGAGCAATCTTGAATGACCGTTTCTTCGAACAATATGTGCGATTGATGACCGTGCTAAGTCAGCGACGAACGTTAGACAATGACGACCTGATGTCCGTGACGTATTACTTGTTGTTACAGGATCGGATCGAAGAAGCGATGACGTTCTTTGCCAAGGTTCGACCCGATCAGTTGGAAGTGCGCATGCAGTATGACTACTGTGCGGCGTATCTAGATTGCTTTGCGGCCGATCCGGATGTTGCCAGAACTTTGGCGGCCAAGTATGCCAACTACCCGGTGGATCGTTGGCGAAACGCGTTTGCCGGAGTGCAACGACTGTTGGACGAAATAGACGGCAAGGTGCAGAATCTGGTCGACAAGGATGACCGTAATCAAGCTCAAGAAGCGATGGCGGCTCAGGAACCGACGTTTGAATTGGAAGTCCAGGACAGCCAGTTGATTGTGCGACACCGCAATTTGAAAGAACTGGAATTGAACTGTTACTTGATGGATTTGGAATTGTTGTTCAGTCGAAATCCGTTTGTGCAGCAATACGCCAAGCAGTTTTCTCATATCAAGGCCAACTATTCGCAAACGATTCAGTTAAGTGATAGCGGCGAAACGAAATTCGATCTTCCGGACGAATTGAAGAACGCGAATGTTTTGGTGGAACTGGCCGGAGCGGGTAAGACCAAGTCTGTGGCCCATTATTCAAATTCGCTGGATGTGCAGATCAGCGAAAACTACGGCCAGCTGCAAGTGAATGAACAGATTCGCCAGCGCCCGCTATCGACGGCGTATGTCAAAGTCTACGCGCAGATGAACGATGGTTCGGTTCGCTTCTACAAGGATGGGTATACCGATTTGCGAGGTCGTTTTGACTATACTTCGCTCAGTACCAACGAATTGGATAACGTCCAGAAGTTTTCGATTCTGGTGATGAGCGAAACCAACGGCGCCGTGGTCAAGGAAGCTCAGCCACCCAAACGCTAGACAACGAATCTTGCAAAAATGCCGTATTGGACGAGGCAACGAGTCCTTGCCTGCACGGTAGTGGACGAGGCAACGAGTCCCTTGATTGTACGGTAGTGGACAAGGCAACGCGTCCCTTGATTGTACGGTATTGGACAAGGCAACGCGTCCCTTGATTGTACGGTAGTGGACAAGGCAACGAGTCCCTTGCTTACAATTGGCTTTTTCGATCTGCCACAGGCCGCTTGTTCCATCAGAGCAAGCGGTTTGCTGCATTCGGCGAGCCCCCTGCCAGCGGCTGTTGTGGTCAACCGCTGAAACGA
>JAGQOZ010000205.1 GCA_020426955.1 Planctomycetales bacterium | reverse complement strand
TCGTCAACCACCAAGACGTTTTGGCCGGGGCCAATGCTGTCGATATGGATTTCCAGCGAATCGGTTCCATACTCCAGTTCATAGTGGAAAGCGTGCGTATCGAACGGCAGTTTGCCAGGCTTGCGAATGGGCACGAAGCCGACACCCAATTCAATGGCCAGCGGCGCAGCAAAGATGAAACCTCGCGCTTCCGCCGCCACAATCACGTCGATTTGGGAATTCCGATAATGGTCTGCAAACTGTCGAATGGCAGCCGCAAAGGCCGGTCCGGATGCTAACAGCGGCGTGATGTCTCGGAACAAGATTCCCTGCTTGGGAAAATCCGGGATGTCTCGAATGAACTCTCGTAAATCTAATGACGCATTCGACATATTGGCTGAATCCCTGCATAGTGTCTTTTCGTAAGGCCTGTTGACAAAAGGTGGTGCCTGGATGTTTTCCACCGGACCGGCAGAATTACAATCTGCAAGCAAGCCTCCGTTGGGCCGGCAAAACGTGAAGGCCCATCATTTCAGAAACACAGCATGCCGTCGAGTAGGCTGACTGTAAAACGGTGTTCTTGACGAACACAACCGGCTAAAATCACCACAACCGTAGACGTGTGGCCATGCCTGTAGGAGTGATGCTGATGGACCGGCCCCAATTCGCTGAATCGAATTCGCTGGCTCAAACTCTGGGCCAACAGCTGATTGACGGTCTGCTTAGCTGGAAGGTGGACTTTGGCTTGGAACGATCGGTTCGAATTTCACCGGCAGGCATATACCCGAATCGCTTTTTGATTAGTCTGGACCTTAACGCCGTTTCCCAACCAGCGGCCCAACTGACGGCCACCTTGGACAAACTCGACTGCCCGGCCGATGCCAGTGCCCAATGTCAACACTATCTAAAGAACGCGTCACATGTGCATTGGGGCTTTGAAGATCAGGCAGACGCGCCCTTGTACAAAGTCTATTTGGAATTTGCCGATCCGCTTCGCCCAGCGCCGCATTCACTGCAGTCAATGTCGGACGGCGGGGCCTTGCAATTTGTGTCTTGGAAATGGCAAGTCCATCAACAAATTTCGCACCAAACTTTGTATTCGCGGATGGATCATTGGACTTGGGAAACGCTGCAGGATCATATCGCAGCCGACCTCAGTCAAGCCGATCACCAAGACTTCAGTCATGAAATTCTGTCTGTGCTGCGTTTGCTGGCGAATCGCATTTCACATCGCTTCGTGCGAACATTGCAGGTCACGGAACGGACATCGCAGCGTCATTCTTGGGACGCCAACCTGTACGATTTCCAGATTTCCTGCGAACCCATTCTGCCAGCCATCCAATCGTTGGCGACCATTTATCGTTGGGACGAAGTCAGCGTGAGCGAACTTTGTCAAAAGATCCGCCACGATCAGCTGGGTCATATCGCGGTGGGTATTCACCGCAATCAATTGCCGTTTTTAACTGTTTACCATGGAGTGGAATTGCATCGTGCTTGATTCGGATTGCATTGAATACACCTTGCCCAACGACAAATACTACAACTACTGTTGGTGGCCCTATCGACCGACTGCTTCGACCGAGGACAAGTTTCGGCCAGTGACATTGTTACGTCAGTCATTGGCAATTGCGAATTGCAGCCCGGAAGCAGAACAAGCGGTTCGGTTGATACAGCATGAAATTGGTCTGTTTCGAACCGTCTACGGCGTAAAATGGTGCAACGGTCAATTGGGCTGGGAGTATTATCTGTACGATTACGCTCGCCGCGAACGCAGCGTCTCGATTACTCGCGTCCTACGCGCCTTGCAGCCTTTGATTTCCTGTCCGATAGCGGTGAATGAATCGCTGCCCTACTTCATGTTTTCCATAGACATGCCCGATGCTGTCGTTCGCGGGCAGCGTCCCATGGACGTGGTTCATATGTATGTAGGGAATCCCGGCAGCGATGTTTCTTCGGGAATCGCGTACGCCATGCGAACCAAGAGCGTCACGCTAGAGAATTTCTACTTCTTTTTTGATGCCCAACGGCAATTGCGGCAAGCAGGCGAAAAGGTCTTCTGTTCGGCTCGAATCGATGCGTATCAAATGGACATTGAAAAAATTCTGCGGCCCGAATTCACCAACTGCCACACCATCTGCATTGCCAACAAGCAGACAACCGATACGGCCTACTTTTCCGGTGTCAACGTGATGCAATTGTTGCAGTTCTTGAAATGGCTGGACTATCCACGGCAAATGATTGCCTTTGTGGAATCGCAGCAAAACAAGTTAGACCATTTGCTGTACGACATTGGATTCGATTTTGTGGCGGATGGTGCTGAACTACAGGTGGTGAAGAGCGGTTTCTATGGCGTTTTTTGAGCAAGTGACAGTGCAGAAAATTCGCCTGCGGCTATACATAAAATCAAAACTGCCACAGCTGTTTGGGGACTTGGATTTCCGGCGGAGAACCGACGCTAAAGAAGCGAGAATGGAGGTCGGCCAAGATACGTTGCTCCAACGAAACATCGCGTCCAATGGGAATCCAGCCTAACGGCACCGACCCAATATTCGGAATGTCGTCTACTCGCACCAGCGTGCCGTTATGATTCTGCACCGCTCGACCCACCGCCGCGAATTCAGGACGATCTACGTCTTCCAATTCTTTGTGGACTTGGACTTCCACAGCAAATCCGTTTCCGTTCGGGGTCACTCGGACATCCGCGTACCGACGAATGGACTGAAACGTACTTTGCCAGCGTTCAAAGCCAGGAGACGAATCTTTTCGCCAGCGCTCAAACAGCAATGACCCCGATTGAGGCAACGTAGAAATGCGGCCTTCCGTCATCGCATCGCCCAGCGCCTGAAAGCGCTCTTCGCGAATGTCATCAAAGTAATCGTCGATGGTGTCGACAATCGTGTTCCAAGTGAATTCGGCGTCGGCACCCGTCACGATCAAAGGATTCGGCAATGGACCATTTGGCGGCGCGTAAGCCGGATCTGCCGTCCCTGACCGAGCGCCCGTGAGCCAACTGCAGCCTCCGCAGAAGGCCAGCACCGCCAGCACTGACAGAACCATGGCAGTTCGAACGGCTGCCAGAAGCGGAACCCCGCATTTATCTGTCGGCCGGCGATAAGGCTTAATTAATACTTGCATGGTCTTTGGCTTAGAACCGAATCAGTGTTCAATGCCTCATTCGCGTTGTTCGTTGGAAGGCCATTGACGAAATAACGCGCGAAGTCTCGTTTAAGCTAGGCAGCGAGGCAAGCCCAAAAAATTCGAATTGCAAAATTCGCAGTTGGCGGTTACCAATCGCAGTGAAACAAGAGCGGATGGCTCGCAGTTGTACGGTAGTGATATCTATGCAAGGACAGCAAACGGCTAACACAGCCAAGCGATACGAGTTGTCGAATTCGCCAAGCATCTACTCGGGCGCTTGGTTGGCCAGCATGTTGACTGTGGTGGTGGTAGGCAGCGCATTATGGGTGCGCCCGATCTTGGCCGTGGATGAAACTCGATATTTATCCGTGGCGTGGGAAATGTATCAGTCAGGTGACTGGTTGGTTCCGCAAGTGCACGGACAACCGTACGGACACAAGCCTCCCATGCTGTTTTGGCTGATTCAAGCAGCATGGTCACTATGTGGCGTAAGCGAACCGGCCGCTCGGTGCGTGGCACCTATCATGGGAATCGCGGGGCTGTTTGTGCTGGCACGATTGGCGAATCGAATCTGGCCGCAAGAACCGAGCGTAGCGTCGATTGCGCCCTTGATTGTGACCGCCGGTTTGGTCTGGCAGATCATCGGTTCCATGGTCATGTTCGACTTGCCGGTCACGCTGTTCATCTTGCTAGCGAACTTGGCAACCTGGAATCTAGCGCAATTCCATGACCGAACGCCTGCTTGGCGAAACTGGCTGCTACTGGCGTTCAGCACTGGATGTGCGTTGCTAACCAAAGGACCGGTCATTTTTGTCCACATTGTTCCTGTAGCCGCGATGTATTCCGTATGGACGAATCGCTGGAATTGGCAAAGCATCTTTGTTTGGTACAGCAAGTTCAGTTCGGCCATGTTGGCAGCGTTGCTTTTACTGGCAGCGTGGGCCATTCCGGCAGCGAAGCAAGGCGGCAGTGAATTCGTAACGGAAGTGTTGTGGACGCAATATGTGGGGCGTTTGGTACAGTCGTTCGACCACGCTCGTCCCATCTGGTGGTACCTGCCACTGCTGCCCGCCTATCTATTTCCGTGGGGCGGAATCGTCTGGAATGGCCGCCGACAATTGCTGCAGCGGCCGACCGATTTGGGCGTTCGATTTTGTTTGATTTGGACGGTCAGCGCATTCCTGATTGTTTCTGTTGTCAGTGGCAAGCAGATTCATTACTTAATCCCCATTGTTCCGGCCGTGGCTTTGCTACTAAGCCGCATGTCGATCACGCTGTGGCAATCCGCCGCAGCCGATTCCCAGATCGACGTTGGCGAAACGTTTCATAACGCGTTGCTGGCTGCGAGCATGGCCGTGGCGGCTATGGTG
Source organism: Planctomycetales bacterium (assembly GCA_020426955.1). Lineage (GTDB taxonomy): Bacteria > Planctomycetota > Planctomycetia > Pirellulales > Pirellulaceae > JAGQOZ01. The sequence goes on along the minus strand of JAGQOZ010000205.1, from coordinate 5,078 downwards.
GCCCAGTGGAACGAACTACCATTTTCCTATATGTGGATTTGGACGGCCGTTGTTTTCTGTGCGGCAAATGCCATTCGAACAGCACGTTTTCCTGCCGCGAACCCGCTGCGGCAGTCGTTGCGGTTGGCCAGCGTTTCCGTCTTGACGCTAGCGCTGGTTCAATTCGGGCTTTTCTGGAAGACGCCGTACCAGGCGTCGTTTGCGGAGATCGCGAATGAAATTCGTCACTATCAAGCTGCCGGAATTCCTGTCGCTCAGTTCACGCATTGCCATGGTCAGTTTCATTTCTTGGGGCGACTGGAACAACCGTTGACTCCGCTAGAAGACCAAGACGATTTAACTCGGTGGGCAAAGCAACACCCCGCCGGTATCTTCATCGTGCAACCTCGTGCCAACGACTTCCTGGGCCTATCTGCGGTAGAAACCGCTTCAGTTTACGTCGACTTTCGAAGTCGGCATGTCATGGCGATTCGGGCCGAAGATTGGCGAGCGTGGCAATTGACGCAAGCCAAGTCGACTTCGCCCGTAAATATTGTCGAACAATCGAACCGCATTCGGAGCGAACAGCATCGCTGACCTAAGAATTATGAAGCCCAGCATTACCGTTCTTTCGTTCGTTATTGGTTTTAGCGGTTTGACGACGGCCACCGGCCAATCGAATCGAACGCCCGCGTCCACAGCGGAACTGCAGCAGAATTCGCTTGGTGTGCCCGCCACAACCGACCAGACCGCATTGGCTCCGTCTGAATTGGCCATCCAAGCCAGCGAACAACTGGCGGCCACGTTATCCACGTTGCGAAGCGAAGTATCGACAATCACCGATGCCGCGTTGAAAGACCGTTTGAATCAGCTGGTGCTCAAGGCGGAAATGGATGCGGCGCTGCTCAAGTCGGAAATCAAGGAACGAGCTCAACGAGCGGCGACGTTTGGCAAGCACATGCTGGCAGATGACGCGTTTCAGGAATTTACCGCAAGTGTCAAAGCAGCGTCGTTCAGTTCACAACAGATCCAGCTGATAAAAACGTTGGTGGAACAGCTCAAGAGGCAACAGCGTTTTATGACTTGCGAACAAGTAGCAGTGTTGCTGGCGATTCCCAGTTTTGATCGAGACCGCGTGGAATTGGCAGTGCTTTTATACGGAGTGGTGGCCGACCCAGAAAATTTTCATTCGTCTCTGTCTGTTTTGCAATACGATTCCAGTCGGCGGCAGGTTTGGCAGCAAATTCGGGAACGAGCGGCACAGACGGAATGATTTCGCAACGGGCAGTTCGCCTCTCGAAGAGGAAGAACCGCCGCGGTCGGTGCGTTTGGCCACCGGTTGGGGAAGGTTTGCCCCATTCGCGAGCTTTCCATTTGTCGCTATAATTCTGGATTCCGTTTGGCGAAAAGCCTAGTTACACGCCGCCCATTCCATCGTGGAATTCGATATTGGCATCGAACCCAGTAATCCAGCGGCCTGTCCCTAAGTCATTCGTCAAAGAATGCTTTTCATCCTCTTTTGTATGCGAACCACCTGATCATGATTGCAAATTCGCCACGGACCATGTTTGAAAAGGTCTGGGACAATCACATTGTTTATTCGGAAGCGGGACAGCAGACCATTCTGTATATCGATCTGCATCTGGTCCATGAAGTGACAAGTCCTCAAGCGTTTGAAGGACTTCGTTTGGCGGGCCGCAAAGTTCGGCGACCAGAATTCACCGTCGCCACACCTGATCACAACGTTCCCACCACCGACCGAAGTCTGCCCATTGCAGATCCGATCTCGGCCAAACAAGTAGAAACGTTACGTCAAAACTGCAAAGAATTTGGCGTACGACTGTACGACTTGAATGACATCAACCAAGGCATCGTACATATCATCGGTCCGGAACTCGGGTTCACCCAGCCTGGCATGACCATTGTCTGCGGTGACAGCCACACGGCTACGCATGGTGCATTTGGTGCCTTGGCCTTTGGAATTGGGACCAGTGAAGTAGAACACGTCCTGGCCAGCCAAACGCTTTTGCAATCCAAACCAAAGACCTTGGAGCTACGAGTTGACGGCCAGATTGGCGCGGGAGTGACGGCCAAAGACGTCATTCTTTATCTGATCGGTCAAATTTCTACCGATGGCGGTACTGGCTACGTGTTGGAATACACGGGCGAAGTGATTCGTGCTTTTGGCATGGAAGAGCGGATGACCATCTGCAACATGTCGATCGAAGCGGGTGCTCGCGCCGGCATGATTGCTCCGGATCAACACACATTTGATTATTTGCAGGGTCGTCCCTTCGCACCTCAGGGCGCCGACTTCGAACGCATGGTAGCCGAATGGAAAAAACTGCCCAGCGATCCAGGTGCGACGTATGATCGATCATTGGTCTACGATGGCGCGAATATTTCGCCGCAGGTCACTTGGGGAACCAACCCCGGCCAAGTGATTCCGGTTGTCGATGCGGTTCCCAATCCCAATGATATTGCGGACGAAGTGGACCGCAAGTCTGCCCAAAGTGCACTGGATTACATGGGACTCGCCGCTGGCACTCCGATGACCGACGTAACGATTGATCGTGTCTTCATTGGTTCGTGCACGAATGCCAGAATTGAAGACCTACGAGCGGCTGCGGCGGTGGTCAAGGGGCATCGAGTTAGCGGTAGCGTGAACGCGATGGTGGTTCCGGGCAGCGGACAAGTCAAACGCCAAGCAGAACAAGAAGGTTTGGACAAAATTTTTGTCGAAGCAGGATTCGAATGGCGCGAAGCGGGCTGCAGTATGTGCTTGGCCATGAATCCGGACAAACTATCGCCAGGTGAACGATGTGCTTCGACTAGTAATCGCAACTTTGAAGGTCGCCAAGGCAAAGGAGGACGCACGCATTTGTGTTCGCCTGCCATGGCTGCCGCGGCGGCGATTGAAGGTCATTTTGTGGATGTTCGCCAATGGCAATTCAAATCATAAACTCAACGTAGGAAAGACGAAGCATGCAACCGTTTACTGTGCACACCGGTTTGGTCGCGGCCATGGATCGAGCGAACGTGGATACCGATCAGATCATTCCCAAGCAATTCCTGAAGCGAATTGAACGAACCGGCTTTGGCCAATTCTTGTTCTTCGATTGGCGATTTCATGATGATGGTTCAGATAATCCAGAATTCGAACTCAATCAGCCCCAGTTCCAAGGCGCATCTGTGTTAGTCGCGGGGCGGAATTTTGGTTCGGGCTCCAGTCGCGAACACGCCGTATGGGCGTTGGAAGATTATGGATTTCGCAGCGTTTTGGCGCCTTCGTTTGCTGACATTTTCTACAACAACTGTTTCAAGAACGGTGTCCTGCCGGTTCGCTTGCCAGAAGAAGCCATCAAGCAGATATTTGCCAAAGTGGCAACCAAACCTGGCTACCAAATCACGGTTGATTTGGAAAAGCAGCAAGTGACCGATGCCGATGGTTTGTGCGAATCCTTCCAGATTGAACCCGCTCGTCGCGAACGACTGCTCAAAGGCATGGACGACATTGGTGCCACGCTAACGCATGCAGATGCCATCACCGCATATGAAAAGCAGCGAGGTTTCCAGCCGGTCAGCTAGCCGGCGGTTGTGATTTCGTGTTGGTTGTCAGCAAGCGTTAGCGGATTGTCGTGCTGCTCGAATCCACTCTCAGACATAGGTATTCCCGTGACGCCTCATCGCCACCGACTGCAAATTGTGGGATTCCTGATTGTTGTGTTGGGCGCTGGCCAAGTGAGCGCGCAGACACCAGCGATCGAATGCGAAGCAGTCATTCAGGGTCAAGGTTGGATCAGTTGTTTAGCGGTTCAACCGAGTTCCAATCAGTTGTATTACTTCAGCGCTACGCATGGGACGATTCGCCGCTGGAACCAATCCGCCAGCCAAGACATCGTAACGGGCTTGCCAACCGGCAAGTCGCTGGTTCGCAGTGGACAACCGACGGCAATGCATGTTCGGCAAATGGCTTTCTTGAACGAACGTACGTTAGTGGTGGCTATTTCCGGGCCGAAGCGAACCGAAAATCAACTTCGATTTTTTGTAGTCGAAGGCAACGCGACGCAAGCGATCGACGCTCGTTCGTCCGGAATCACAGCTGCACTTCCGGATGGACTCCCCGACGCCAGCTGGTTGATACAGGTAGTGCCTGTGGGTGCTTCCGTGGCGCTGGGCATTGAAAGCGCCGACGAAAAACTGTGGCTGGTGAATACGCAGATGAAGTCACCCACCAATTTTGAAACTGGCAGTCCGCTGCCCATTCCCGCCAAGAATGTGACTTCGTTTACGATTAGTCCCAGCGACGAATTTGTGTTCAGCCAGGCAGCAGCGAATGATGCAACGAAAAGTGTACTGAACTACTATTCCACGGCAGCGGATCAGATTCGTCTTCAATTGCCGGTCGATGGCGGAAGGTTGCATTGCTTACGATATTTAGACCGAGACAATCGATCGCCGCTTCTGTTTGGCATTCTGGTTGCTCCTAGTGACGGCTCGGACGCGAAAGGCCAAATTGTTCGGCTGGACGGTGCACTTTCGCAACAACGTGTTTCGCTGACACAACACAGAATGTGCGAATTGCCCGAACCGCTCGACATGACCTGGGACTCGGACGGCACGACCTGGGTGGTTTCGCTGGTTGGCAACAACGAATCAACGGTCTATCGAACGAAGACATCCATCAAACCGTAAAACCCTTTTCGTGATTTGACTGAAAGAAAAACGACATGAGTGATTCTGAAACGCCAAACAACGAAATTCGAACAGACCAAGCGGAAGACAGCACTTCAATTGGCAACGGCGACAACGCATCTTCGCCTGAAGCGTCGACAACCACCGGTCCGCAACCAGGTCCACGAGTCTTTGGACCCTATGCGTTTTGGATTGTGGTCATGCCGTTCATTTTCTACATGGCCGGTACGATGGGAGCGGGCCACATTGAATCATTGCGGATTAAGAAAATCGAAGGTACGCTGCATGTTCACGATGACGGACATCGGCCCGAACTGACAGAAGAAGAACGTCAAAAACTCTACGATAGTATCGACCCAGAAGAACGCACAATCTTTGGGTTGTACCTGGCCAAAGACACTTAT
>JAGQOZ010000204.1 GCA_020426955.1 Planctomycetales bacterium | reverse complement strand
AGGCGGATTGGACCGAATGGTCATTCGACGCCGTACGCAACCAGGCAACAGCCCAATTTGGACTAGAAGCAGCAACAGGAATCCGTTTCGAAACGAAACCATAAGCATTCACACAATGAAGGACGACATTGGAAAAAGCCAATCTTGCGAGTCGATCCGCTAAACAACTCTTGCGGGGCGAAGTCTATGCGGATGCCGCGGCAGTGTCTAGAGACTTTTCGCGGGAACATGGGGCTGTGAACGCGGCTTTCACGTTGCACAATTCGCCTGTAAACTGCACAATCTACGATTTGCTATGGGGTGCTATCAGGCAGCACATTCGCAACATTCCTTTATTTCGATTGACGCTTCATGTCTCGCCAAGCACAAACCTGGGACGATTCGCTAACGATTGCCGTTGAATCGCACGTAGGTATGCGAAGACTGAACAACCAAGATTCGTACGTCGTCCTGCCGGCAGAAGATCGCGAAACGTGGCAGAATCGAGGGCATTTGTTTGCGGTTGCCGATGGCATGGGAGCACATGCTGCTGGCGAATTAGCTAGCAAACTGGCCGTCGAAGGAGTGGCGCATAATTACTACAAATATCGTTCGCTGTCACCGCCAGAAGCCATTTTGAAAGCGGTGGAAGAAACAAATTCGGAAATCCACCGCCGAGGTCAAGCGAACACTGAATTCCACAACATGGGAACGACGCTCAGCTGTCTGCTGATTCTGCCCCAAGGAGCGTTGGTGGCCCATGTCGGAGATAGCCGCGTTTATCGGTTGCGAAAAGGTGTCCTGCATCAGCTAACGTTTGATCACAGTCTGGTCTGGGAAATGCGAGCCGCCGGGCAGATTAGGTCCACCGGTGCAGAATCGGGAATTCCTCGTAACGTGATCACGCGTTCCTTAGGTCCGAACCCATCCGTCCAAGTTGATCTAGAAGGCCCGTTTTTGATCGAACCCGGTGACCAGTATCTGATCTGTAGCGATGGCCTGATGGCTCGGATTGAGGACGAAGACATCGGAACTGTCTTGGGGACTTTACCACCCGACGAAGCGGCCAAGTATTTTGTCAACATGGCTAACGTTCGCGGTGGTCCGGACAACACCACGGTGATTATTGTGCAAGCCGAACCTGGATCGTTTCAGTGTGAATCCAAGACGGCGCCACCGCTGGTGGTGGATTCCAGCTTGGAGACTATGCGGACAGTACCCTTTTGGGTTTGGGTAGCGGCGGGTATTCTGGCCGTCTTGGCTGTTGGTTTATTTGCCGTCAGCCAACCTATCCCGGCGGTGATCTGTGCACTACTGGCCGCCGCAGCTGGGATTGGCAGCTATCTGTATCTACACGCCGGAACGCCCGGTGAATTGCTGGCAGGTGGGCGACGATTGGGTAAAGGGCCCTACGTTCAGGAATCTTGCGCTGTCAACACGACCAGTATCGGCCGCATTATTTCGGCTGTCGAAGAATTGATTTCACCTGACGCAGGACGGTCTACCAACAGTGAAGTGCAGCGCGTGTTGGAATGCTTGAAAGAAGCCAGACAACAAAATGAACACCACGCCTTTCACGACGCTTTGCGGCTGACTTCCGTCGCTTACCGCATTCTGATTGAACAGCACCAGCGGTTCATGTCGGGCGGTGGTTAACCACTGATCTGCATTACAGCGGTCCGTCTGCTCTCGCTCGTCCTGGGCGTCGGCGTCCTTTCAGACTAGCCAAATACTCGACCAAGTCGCGAAGTTCTGCTTTGGTGAGCTTCTGCACTAAATCCGTGGGCATGGCCGATTGCCCCGGCAGGCGTTCTTCGATTGTTTCTTTGCGAATCGTTGTCACTTTCCCGTCCGCATCGATCAGCGTTAATGCTTCGTCCGTTTCCGCTCGCAAAACACCCGTGAACGATCGGCCCTTGTCGTCAAAGATTCGAACCGATTCAAAACCTTTGGCAATCGACTTGTTGGGTGCCACAATCGCCTCCAGCAAATACTGGCGATTTTTGTCGGTGGCAATTCGAGTTAATTCGGGACCAACTTCGCCTCCTTGATCACCAACTTTATGGCACCGCACGCAAGACAACGCCACGCGTTCCATAAACAGCGTACGGCCTCGGTTCGCATCGCCTCCGGCCAACGCTTCGGCATACATGTCCAGTGGATCATCGGATTTTCGCTTGGCGTTCACTTGCGCCAAAATCGCCTCCACGCTTGGATCGGCTGACAACGCTTCGGCGGCTTCGCGAACTTCCAAATGCAATTCGTCCGGTAGGTTTCCGGACAACCATTGTTGAAACGCCGGCATTAATGTGTCGACGGCTTGAATGCGAGCCAAAGAAGGGATGGCGGCTTGTCGTTCGGGAATCGTCCCTTCGCTGACAAATTCGCTCAGAATGGTCCGAGCCTTCTTTGGTAACGCTTCCGGAACCACTCGCAAAGCAGCCGCCTTTAATTTCGAATCGGACGACAGTGCTGCTTCCACTTCGTTCGCCGCGCCGGTTCCTAATGCATCGACCAAGGCCACCAAAGCTTCGGCTTTCAGCGAATCGTTCGCTTTTTCTGACTTCAGCACGTTCCTCAATACTGGCGCACCTTCGCGAATTTTCAAACGGCTGGCCAAGCGACCTACGTCTAATCCCAGCGAAGTGTCGTCGTGGGCAAATTGTGTAACCACCCCACCAATCGCTGCTACCACGGCGGAAGCTGGCTGTGCTTCACGAGGTCGCCACATACCAAGCACTCGATCCCGTCCCACGGTTTGATCCCACTGCGCCAACATTGCGATGGCTTCACGCCGTAGTGATTCGGGTGCTTCCGATTTTGCGGCGTAGCGAGCTAACTGGATGGCGTTGGCTTCGGTGCCCAAATGAAAATGAGCGTTTAACACGCGGCGCATCAGCGCATCGTTGTTCGAACCACGTTCAATCAGCTCGGCCAACGACGCAAAGGCGTCTCGGATAGGAACATCATGAATAGCACGAGCTGCCTCCACTACGACACGTTCATCCGACGAATTTAAAAACGTTGCAACCAAGGGCGAAGCTTGTCGCCGCAAGGCAATCACGGCCACTAGTTGGACGTTGGCATTCTGGTTTTCTGCCAATGTCGCCAAGTCGCGGTCCGACGCACAAACGCTGAGCGCCATGGCGTAACCGTGCCGCAGAACAGGATCGGTCAATTTGTCGGCGGTAATCAGTTTTACAATCGGCTGGACTGCGTCGGGAGTGGGTTGTCGGTACAGACCCAGTAGCGCGAACGAACGAACTCGAGCGTTCTCGTCGTGCAGTCCGTTCAGCAATGCTGCCGACACGCCGTCACCGCCAAGTTCGCTGAGGATTTGCAGCGAATGAGATCGTAGTTCCACTTCGGCATGATTGGCTTGGTTTAACAACAGCGAACGAATAGTGGTTTGCTGCTGGGGATGCAAACGAGCGATTTGGCCTAAGGCCCAAGTGGCGTGTAAACTGGCCAGTAAGGAATCGGATTCGCCGGCAATCTGTGACAAGGACTCGACTTCTTGGCGATCGGCCAGTTCCAACTGCGCCTTCTGACGAACTCGACGATCAGCATGTCCTAGGTATGACAACAGTTGGTCAGAAGACAGCGAATTGACCTCAGTGGCCAAGATCTTCTGCACTTCGGCAACGATCGGGTCGTTAAAGTGCGTTTGAGACTGAAAGCGATAGATACGGCCTTTGCCTTCGCCTTCCCAGCCGTTCACCCAGTCAGAAATATAAATGGCACCGTCCGGCCCGAATTGGAAGTCGGTGGCCAAAATATTCCAAATCGGTTGGTCGGCGTCCACGAGTTTAAAAAACGCACCGTCTGCTTCGTTACGAAACGATCGAATGCCGCTTTGATTCGCTGTTCCGCGGAAGTCGACCAGGAAGAAGCGGCCTCGGAATGCTTCGCCAAAGCCAGTGCCGGGGTAGTAATCCAAGCCGGACGGGCCGTCCGCAAAGTTGGCAATCGGCGGCACAATATGAGCGGGCTGTTGATCGTGCAATGGCTCCCAGATTTTTTCGCGATTAAACGGGCCTCGATCCGCTAAATATTGATACGCCATCCGCCAACCACTGTCACTCCCTTGGACAACATAGACCCAACGAGCTTTATCGCCACTGTCGGAATTGTTGTCGCCGGTGAACAGATTGCCAAAGTCGTCAAACGTTAGCTCTTGAGGATTTCGCAAGCCAGTGGCAAAGATTTCCAGATTCGAACCGTCCAATTCGCAACGAAACACCGACCCCGATTCCACATTGATCAACGGACCTTGATCGGTCGTCACATTCGCACCTCGATCTCCGATACTGAAATACAACCGCCCATCTGGGCCGATCACCAGCCCGTGCGAATCATGTCCGCGAAAGGCCACTCGGACACCATATCCAGTATGCAACGACTTTCGCACTTCTGCTTGATGGTCACCGTCTTGATCTTGCAGCAGATACAAATCTGGAATGCATGTGTAATAGACATTTCCATTGTGCTCCAATACTCCGGCACCCGTTCCGTCCACGGTATCATTGTAGTGGTCGGAAAAAACGTGTGATTCGTCCGCGCGGCCGTCGTGATTCGAGTCGATCAGCAAACGAATCCGATCATCCTGTTCCATGTAGGATGCCAGCTTCGTGCCCAATTGTTCGGTGAAATATTGACGCCGATCCTCCACGTTTTGTGCCGCCAAATCGGCATCCACCCAGGTGTCGTTGAAACTTCGATTGTCTACGACCGCGTTTCCTTGGCGAAACGTTTCGCACACAAACACTCGGCCTTGGTGGTCGACATAGATCGCCACCGGATTGGCCAGCAGCGGTTCGGCGGCAAACAAACTGGCCGACAGATCGTCGTCTAGTCGAAGCGAATCCAACGCCTGCAAACCTTCATCGGATGCCGCAGCAATCGTCGGTTCTTGCGGTTCCGGAATGTCTTGAGCGACGATGGGGATGGAACCAAAACCAACAAAGGTCAGGAAACATAGAACAATCATTCGGCGGGAAGGTGCAGGCATAGGGATATTTCTCGGGTGGGACGAAATGAATCGCGAGAGCTGGAAGCCTATTATGATAGTTGGTGCACTGCGAATCGGCGACGGGTGGTCTGTTTTCGTGACATCACGTTCAAGTCGCGAAGCATTCGTTTCGACTTTGGTGAATCACAGGAAACGCAGCCAATCGTCCTGGTTTTCGGCCACAAAAACCGTGAAACAGACACATCAAAGAACGCCTCGCTGCAGTGAGTGTCTTGTGCGGCTGTGGTTGCAACGCAATGGGGACGGACGAAACATACCGCCGACGCTTGCTGCAACTATATCGCACAAATACTAGTTCAGGTTCGAAGCAGTGTGCGGTTGTTCCATTCGAATGAAACCGTAGAAACTCCAGGCCGTGGAGCAATGATTGGTGAATTGGAGTGGCAATTGAGTTCATGTCGGCATTTCGACTGGATTTGAAATCAACCGTTTTAGCGTAGCAATGATCGGCGACATTGATTGAATGCGTTCAGACGGAAACTGCCTGCGACATCGGGAGACAAGTATCCACAGTTGATTGGTTAGAGGGTCAACGAGTCCTCTTTGATGCGGCTTTGGTTCAGCAGTTGTGAGCGGACACGGGGGAATTAAACCGGACAACAGGAAATAGGCCAGGCTGCCAAAACCAAAAACATCACAAGTCGGTCCGATTTGTCCAAACGCTTCCGACAATTGCTCGGGCGCGATGAAACCTTCCGTACCGCCAAATGCGAGTTGAATTGGGTGTCGATGCCATACGGCAAATCCAAAATCGAGTAAGACGATTCGGTTTTTTGCGCAGACAATATTTGCCGGACTCAAGTCACCGTGGATAATTCCTGCTTCGTGGACCTCTTGTAGCACATTTGCGACGTCCAGAAGTACGTGCATTTTTTCACGCACGATCATGGTTGTCTCGCGAATTTTTTCCAATAGCGTGGGGCCATTGATCCGCTCCAATACCAAGAAAAGTCCGCCGTGCTGTGTTTGTCCCCAGCCGATGAATCTGGGCACACAGGGGTGTCGTAAATTCCATACATGAACCAATTCACTTATAAAGCGATCGGTTGTTCGGTGGTCGTACCAAAACGACTTGCGCAAGAACTTCACTGCCACCGACTGATGTTGTTGATAGTCCGCAGCGTAAACCTTGCTGATGCCGCCCTGGCTAATCATATGATGAAGCTGAATGTCCCGCTGGTCAATTTTGGGAAGGCAATCTAAGTGTTTGCTGATTGCTTGTGGTGGCGTATGGCGTTTTGATTCGTGGCTTAGGCTGACCTCAGAGCCAATGATTGCCCCAGTCCTTGTGCGAATCTTGTCCACAGCACGTCGTACGGTTCGTTCGGAACAGTCCAGTGCGATGGAAATATCATGTTGAGATTGTCCCTGGAGCATGCCGTCTAATACACGCTGTTCTTTTGCGGTGAGCCCCGATGTGATTTGAGTCAAGGTTTCTTCGAAAGCGGACAAGCTGGTTTCGAGACTTTCACCGGTCCGTTCGACCAGATCAGCAACGTCGATCGATTCGGATTCTCGCGATATAGAGCGACGCTTGGCCGAAAAATAGTCTACTTGTTTTGATACTTTACGGAGTGTTATCTTCGCCAACAGACTCCATAGGCTGAGCGAACGGTCGTCTGCAAAACGCCCGTTTGCTGCCCCAATGAAGAAGCTTCGCATGGCTGACGCAACCACGTCATCGGCATCCAGTTTGGTGCGGAGTCGATCATTCATGCGGCGGCTTGCCAAGGCCGCTAAACGAACGGCATAGCGGTGGAAGAGTCGATCTGCCGCTTCCGTCTTGCCGAGTTTCCACATCGCAAGCAGCTGCTGGTCGGTCAGCGAGTCAAGTGATTCTGACATGACGATAAATCTCAGAAATTGTGTCCGGGTTTGTGTTGTGTTTCCCATCTACCAAGTTGACGTTCTTTTGTTTTATTTGGAGGTGTTTCTAATGGCAATGGTAGTGACTGCGCCCTGTTTTGGCTGCAAGTATACGGACTGTGTTGTAGTGTGTCCGGTAGATTGCTTCTACGAAGGCGAAAAGATGCTTTATATTCATCCTGATGAATGCATCGATTGCGGAGCGTGCATTTCGGAATGTCCGGTTGATGCTATTTTTCAAGACGAAGATGTTCCACAGCCGTGGGTCGAGTTTATCGCATTGAATCGCAGCATGTCAGCGAAGCTGCCCAATATTACTCAGCGAAAGCCACCGCTCGCGGCCAAGTAATCCAATTCGACCCATTAACGCTTGGTCGATTCGGTTCACCCTGGACCGCGAATCCGCTATTCTGGTTTTTTCGCAGACAACTCATCCAGATCCAATCGATAGAGGATCTGGTTGTATTCGTACCTGGGTGTAGCGGATGGTGCTTGTGAAAAGGTTTTCGTATACGTGCCTTCGAACAGCAGGATGGGCGAATCAGACGACGTGAATTCGCGGTGAATCACGGGATTGTAGAACGTTTGCTTGTCATGCGTCACAACGTGAACGGCGTGGCTCCACGGTCCTACCGGCGAACCGGCTTCCGCGTACCAGATTTCGCCCAAATGAGAACGGTCGCCGCCCAGTTGCGTGAAAATAGCAACCCACTTGCGGCGATAGTCACTCCACGCAATGGAACCTCGATGCGGCTTGACTGTCGCGTTTTTTTCTTGGCTGGGGACGGACTTTTGCGGCTCCAAAACTTTCCAAGCGTCAGGATTTTGTAACGCTTGCCAAGTCGGAGCACAACGTAAAAACGGAAAGGGATCACCGAACAACAGCCAGCTCTGGCCGGCGTCATCGGTCCAGCGAACCGCGTGACCGTCTGGATGTGGCGGTGGCTCAGGTGACGTGTCGCTGTACGTCCAAAGGACCGCGGATTTTTCGAAAGACAATGTTTCGTCATTCCAAACGCAGAGGCCAATTTCGTATGGAGTTAACGGTGGCCTGATCTTGGTGTAGGTGGCCACCAAGCGTTCGCGATTCGCTTCGTCCGTTACCGTAGCAAGGCCGCTCAGCCAAGTCGGACCAGTGCCCGGCATGCGAGCGACGTTGCGAGCGATACCGGATTTGTCCGTCACGTAATGATAGCGCAATCGTAGCGGAGGTTGCCATGTATCGCTGGGACGCAATGACGTAGCTGCGGCGATGGAATGAAACCGGCCTAACGGATGGTGTGACAACGTGGTGTCACCCCAGACCCAAAACAAGCGATCTTGATAAACCGCGTTTTGCACACTGTCACAACCCAAAACGCCTTGATCTTGCCAGTTTAGATCGAGATTTAGTTTCTGAGTCTCCGCGAACAAACCGGCGCCGGTGATACGTCCCAGTCGTTTTGCTGGCAACTGCCGCTGCACTTGAATCGTAATCGTTTCGCCAGGCTGCGGCGTGACTTTTACTCCGGCGTAGCCAAAACCGTCTTTGGGAACGGAGTAACCGTGCCCTTGCACCGTCAGCCACGTCGGTTGGCCCATCAGTTCCGGAAGATCAAAACAGGCGTTGCCAGCGTTATCGGTCACCAACGTGACGTGGTGCGTGGTGGTCAACGAAACCAACGGCACTGGCCAACCGTTCTGCTGATCGATCACTTGAATGCGACATGGTTCGACGGACCATGCCAGACTGGTCAAGCCAAGGAGAACGAAAATGATTTGCTTTAGCGTTGGCATGACAAACGTCTCTTGGTTACTGGTTGTTCTTCCATTCTTCCCAGCGTTCGGGACGCTCCCAATCCTGGTACAGCAGGCGAATGGAGTCTTGAGCGAACCGAGTCAGTACGAATTCGCGACCCTTGGTATCCTTCAGGGTAGCGTAACCGTTCAACAGTTTTGGTTCGGCTTGTTCGAAGGCACCGTTTTCCAGTTCCGCGCGACCGATCAGGACAGATCGTAAGCCAGCGATGTCCGGAGGTAGTTGGGCCGCGCCTTCGTCCAAAATAAGACTTTCGAGTTCTGTATTGGCCGCCGAAACCATATCTGCTTGGACCAAACAGTATGCCCAGTAGACTCGAGCCACTTGCAGTCGCGAATCTGTACTGGGTACATTTTCTGCCAGTCGCGTGACGCGGTGGTGCATTATTTCTTCGGCTTCCACGGCTTGCCCCGCCGAAGCTAATGCGATTGCCAATAATGGTTCCGCGTCATATCGTACCCCAGCTTGAGACACGTTGGATTCGTTCCAGTTTCTTAGTTGGCGGAACAGCGGAATGGCGTCGCGTGGTTGGTTCGTGCCCAAATAGGCGGTGCCCAGATTCAAAATGGTTCGCATGGTATGTGGGTGTTCTTTGCTCAGGACATCGCTGCGAAGTTCCACGAGTCGCACATAAATGGGAATGGCATCCGCCACATCGACATACGATTGCGCGAAGGCCAGATGTTCCAGCGCCATCAGCGAACCCGGATTCCGTTCACCGTAATGCTGCATCCATAGATCGGCAATCGTTTGCAGCGAAGACAGCGCTTCTTGTTTCTGGCCTTGTTGTAACAACAGGCTGGCGTAGTTTCCCCAAGTGGACAGCGTACTTTCGTCGGCATCGCCTAGCGTTCGGCGCTTGCTGGCCAAGACGCGTATCAACAGTTGGCCACTTTCGTCAAGCTG
>JAGQOZ010000203.1 GCA_020426955.1 Planctomycetales bacterium | reverse complement strand
CAGATCATGCGTCCCGATTCGATTCCCATCATCTTGGAGAATATAGGCTTAGGTGATTTGCAGTCGGACGCGGCGCAGACGCTTTACATGCGATATGCCGAGTTGGAATCTCAAGGAATTTTGGCAGATTTTGATCGGATGATTTTAGAGTTCGACGATCCGGCGATGAAGAATTTGCTAGTTGGACTTTCAGAATCGGCGGGTAAGAAGTTACAACAAGACCTGGACGTGGAAATGGCGTTACGCGAATTGTTGGAATCGTTCCTTCGTCGGCAGACGGATGCGGAACTTCGGCAACAACAGCGGTCGCTGGATTCCCACGATCTAGATGATGATAAGAAAATGGAGTTGCTGTTAGACCTATTAAAACGTCGACAGGAACTCGCCTGAACAAAGTTCATTCGATTGTGTCGCACTGGCTTTGCCAAGACTTGCGAAATAAGAAATGGTGTTTGACCAATCGTTTTGTTAGTTCATGAAGGCCACGGAATTTTCGCGCCCACGGATGGGAAACGAACTGTGGCCGATCGGTCACTTGGTCCCGCAACCAGTGACTGACATGTAAATGTCCTGGGAAACTTGCAAGGAAGCAAATTTCTAATGGCAATTTCTGCGCTACGCTTGACCAGCGATTCGCAATCCGGCCATCCTGAAGCTGCTCTTGCTGTTTCCTGTTTGCACAAACTGCTGCAGGAGGATATCGCCAGTGAATAGCCTGATTGCCGATGAGCTGAAGACCCTGATCCAAAAAGGGAAAGAACAAGGATTCGTCACTTACGATGAAGTCAACCAATATCTACCAGACGACGATCTCAGCCCCGAACGTTTAGACAGTCTGCTACTGGCTTTGGACGAAACGGGCATTCGTCTGATTGATAAACCGATTGCCAAACCCAAAAAAGAGTTCGCTCCGGATCCTGTCGTGAATATTCCGGATGACATGGTTGATCCCGAAGCGGCGTTGGAAGCCTTGGAAGAAGCCAAGAAGCTGGATAGCGATCCGATTCGCATGTATCTCAGCCAAATGTCTCACATTCCGTTGCTCAAACGCGAAGAAGAAATTTCGCTGGCAAAGAAGATCGAAGTTTCTCGGAAACGATTCCGTCGCACGGTCTTGTCCAGTGATTTTGCCATGCGAAGCACGGTGGAGACGCTGGAAAAAGTCTATCGAGGCGAACTGCCGTTTGATCGCACCATCAAAGTTTCATTGACAGAGCAGTTGACCAAGGAACAGATTTTGGCTCGGATGCCGCACAATCTGAAGCTGTTGAACCATTTGCTGGATGAAAATCGTAAGGACTTTGACCAGCTGATTCGTCGCTCGACACCAGACGAAGTCAAAGCCCAATTGCGACGTCGTTTCATTAGCCGTCGGCGTAAATGCCTGCAACTAGTAGAAGAACTCAGCCTGCGCACTCGCCGAGTCCAGCCGTTAATGGCGCAGCTCAAAGAGTACGCTCGTCGCATGAACGACATCAAACAACGTTTGGACGCACTGCCAGAAGGTCCAGCGCACGAAGATGATCGACACCGCTTGCGCCGCGATCTGCACAATCTGATGGTGCTGACGCAAGAGAGTCCTGGCGGCTTGAAGAAAAAGTGCGAACAATTTGGAGAAGAATTCAAAACCTATGAACAAGTGAAACGCCAGCTTTCCAACGGCAACTTGCGTTTGGTGGTATCCATTGCCAAAAAGTATCGCAACCGCGGGCTCAGCTTTTTGGACTTGATACAAGAAGGCAACACGGGATTAATGCGAGCGGTGGATAAGTACGAATATCGCCGAGGCTTCAAGTTTTCTACGTATGCCACGTGGTGGATTCGTCAAGCGATTACGCGGTCCATTGCCGATCAAGCTAGAACTATTCGTATCCCCGTGCACATGATTGATGTGTTGTCGAAACTTCGCAACGTGCAAAAGCAACTGTTGCAAGAAAAGAAACGTGAACCGCTGATGTCGGAAATTGCCGAACGATCGGGACTAACCATTGACGAAGTGGTTCGCGTGCTGGATATCGGCCGACATCCAGTCAGTTTGGATCGACCCGTGGGTGACAGCGAAGACGCCGCTTTTGGTGAATTCATTGAAGACCATGGCACTGACAATCCGCTGCGCACCGCTAGCAACGGGATTCTGCGTGACAAGATTGAAAGCTTGCTGAAAACGCTGACCTATCGAGAACGCGAGATTATTCGTTTGCGATACGGCTTGGGTGACGGCTACACCTACACGCTGGAAGAAGTGGGGCGCATCTTCAAGGTGACTCGTGAACGAGTTCGACAGATTGAAGCCAAGGCGGTTCGCAAACTGCAGCATCCCGTGCGAAGCCAGCAATTGGAAGGATTCCTCAAAGGTGCGGCGTAGCCCAAGATTCGTACAAACCCTTGGAAATCCAGACACAAGCGAACCGGCGCATTGCCCTTCGCTTGGGGAAATCGTGCGAACTATCCATTCCTTCGGTAGCAAAAGGAGTTGTAGCCATGGGAATTTTGATCGAAGAAGACACCTTGATCGTTTTGTTGGGCCTGTCGTTGCTGGCCGGAGTGCTGGCGCTGGTGCTAACTCGCATTGGCCGACCCTGCAAAGAACAATACGCGTGGCAGTGGGTTTATTTTGTGATGCTGGCGGTTGTCGGTGGCCTGACTGCGCTAACGGTCAACGTGGCCAACGAATATTGGCTCTGGTGCAGTAGCACCCTGGGCGTCATGATTGTTGGCGGCACCGTCACCATGCAGCCTCGACTGCCGCAAGAACATTGATTCTTAGATTCTTATCTGAAACGAATTTCGCAATTCGTTCCCCCGAGCTTGTCCCGCACGACAAGCTCGGGGCCTTTTTCCCTGGAGACTTCTTTTGAATTGCCCGCTAGCGGCGGTAATCTTTCTGCAGTTTTTGCCGTTTACCGAAGACTGCTAGCCGTGCAGGCTGCATGTTTTCGAAACTTCTTACAAACGCGGTAAAACCGAAAAAATCGCTTCGACTCGTCGCCCGAACATTCCGACTACTACACACAGCGAAAGTATTTTTGACCCACATAGCACGCGCCCAGTGGTGGGCTGAGCAGTGCTTCGTCAGATTTGTTCAATTCGTTGGCGCGTTTACCAATTGCCGTTCCTGTTGACCCGCTTTAGCTTGGCGATGACCAAGCACAGGAAAGGCAATGCAAACGGCCGACTCCAGGAGGGTAATTGATGAAACGGTTTATGAAGGGATGCATCGCGACAATCCTAGTCGTTGTGCTCCAAGCATCGGCCTTTGCCGACGACGAGCAGATCGCCAAAGAGATTGTGACTCGTCTACAAAAGCAACAAACACAGTCCAACTTGAACGACTTCAATATTGGCGTTCAAGTGGACAACGGTACCGTCACCATGATGGGCCAAGTGGCGAATTCGAACAGCGCGATGACCGCCCTGGATATCGCTCGTCGAGTTCCCGGGGTGCGACTGGTCATTAACGACTTGTACGTGCAAAACGAAGCACCCACTCAGGCATATCCAGCGAATCAAATTCAACAAGCTTCGGCCCAAGTTCCTCAGCCGACTATGCGTCCAACACAGCCTGTGGCCGCCACGGTCGCGGTACCAACGGCACCTGCGGTTGGAGCTGGCGTTCCACAGTTGGCCATGCAACAGCAAGTAACGCAGCCGCAAGCTGCGCCGCAGCCGCTGGCATTCGCTAAGGCTCGTCCGATGTCCGCCAACGTGCAGCCGATTTCGCGAACGGATTATTCGTACAGCAACATCAACACCGCTGCCGGTCCCGCTCCGGTTCCCATGGGGCACAATGGTAGCGGAGCGATGCCTGCCAGCTACGATTCGCCACAAGTGCCGAACTACGCTTGGCCCAGCTATGCAGCTTCGCCCAACTACGCGGCACTGACTTATCCACAGCAATATTCACCAACCGCTTGGCCTTACATCGGACCATTTTATCCGTACCCGCAAGTTCCGCTGGGATGGAGAAAGGTCACCTTGGAATGGGATGACGGCTGGTGGTTCCTGGACTTCAAGTCCAAATAACGTCACCGTATAACACCGAGTATTAACTCGCAGGGCCTCGGGCGATTCGTCGTCCGAGGCCGTTTTGCTGCGCTGACGGCAACGGCTGATTCGAACCGATGCTATCACTGCCAGCAGTTCATCGTTTTCCAACGAACTGGCGCATTCAGAAATGTCGAAATTTTCGGACTAGACGAAAAAACCTGCAAGTTCGGAACAATTTGACACGATGAATGGTGTTAGTGATCGAGCTAAGTTCATTCCGACCCAAACGAGAAGACTGGTTCGAACGAAACAAGAACAATGCGACTGGCCCGGGAAGCGGCCGATATCGCAGGAACGAGACTGTATGCTGAGGATCAAGTCCATGTCTCATAAGTCGATGAAAGCGACCATTTCCGGGTTGCTGGCAGCGGTGACGATTTCTTCGATCGGTTGCACGCATGCTGGCCCGAGCCTGGGGATCTTTGCCGTTCCCATTCCGGTGACGCCTTACTTGCAAGACAAGAAGGAAGACCAGTTCTGGGAACATGAACGGTATGACCGAGTTCCCATTTTGGGTCCCATCACCTCTGGTGGTCCCGCTGTGGCGTTGGATCCGCCCAGTGATGACGAAATCATTCGAACCTTGGAGCGTAGCCATCATGTAGAAGGTGGCTTTCCGTTCTTGCACGAAGTCCAACGTAACAACGTGCGAATTCGAAAAGACCTGATTGCAGACTATGTCGATCCAGTCCGAGTCTACCCGTTGATCGGTCCGGCTCAGCTACACCACGCTCATTACAAATGCACCGTGACCTTCAGCGAAACCAAGCGAATTGGCTGGCCCGTTCCGCATACGCTGGAAGATCAAGAAGTGGTGGAAGTCCTATACATCGATCACAACCACCTACACATGGTAGGCGATGTCGATACCGGAGTTGCTTCTAATTACTAAGTGATACGCAAAAGGCGTCAAATTAGATCGAATGGCTATCATTCGATTGCAGAGCAGAGGCGAGCCCATGGCATTTTCCAGTGCCATGGGCCTTTTTCGTGGTTAGACACGCATCGTCGGATGTCGGTGGCCGTTCACAAACGCCAAACCTACCGCTTTCGAAAGGACGTTCTTCGTGACCAAACGTGTCGACCGGTTCGCCGATGATCGGTCAAGAGATCACGGAGGTACGCGATGGCGAGACGCAAAGGAATCGATCGATCTGTCCAGGAAGCTGCGCTGCAAGAAATGGCCAAACAGATCGCTGGTCATTTTCAGGTGTCTCGATCGCACGTGCGGTATGCGGCCTATCAGTTTTTTGGGCCGTCCGGCTGGACGGTTCAGTATTCTTGGGAACGGTTGGTAGACGGCAATTGGCTGGCAGTCGATTGGCAACCGCCGCTCCATTCGTCTTACTAGGTGATTCCGCCGGTGGATCGCTATGTCAGACTGATTTCTCAGGATTTAGCAAATCCCAAAGGCGAAAAATCGACCTGACCTCCCTTCACGCGGCGATTCGAGTCAATATGATGGACGCAGTTCGAGAATAACGATTCGGCGATTGCACGCTGTTCGGACAGAATTTATTGCTCGGGACACAGATTGTGAACGCACCAACCGCAAAACCCACCGTTGCTCAACAAGCACTGGCGTACCAATACACGTCACGAATCAATCAGCCAATTCGCGAGTATTCATTGCTGGAACAGTCGTTACTATTTGGCGAACTTTCCGCGATTGCATATCTACCGGAAAACGCTGCCAAGGATGCGGCGAAGGAGATCGGTTTCTCTGAATGCGAATTTTTTGATCGAGATGGTTCGCAGGCGTACATTGTGGGCAATGAATTGGATTGTGTGGTTGCGTGTCGCGGCACCGAGCCCAACGAATGGAACGACATTAAGGCAGATGCCAATGCGATTTCCGCGTTGGCAGAAACCATTGGTCGAGTGCATCGCGGTTTCAAGCAGGAAGTAGACGACTTGTGGCCTCGGTTGGAGCAGGCTTTGCTGTCCAATTCTAGGCCCGTGTGGTTTGCCGGGCATTCTTTGGGTGGCGCTATGGCCACCATCTGCGCGGGGCGCTGCATGTTGTCTCATATCAAATCTAATCCAGAAGGCCTGTTTACCTTCGGTAGTCCTCGAGTTGGTGACAAACGCTACATCAATTATTGTAAGATCAAGCATTATCGTTGGGTGCATAACAATGACATTGTGACGCGTGTTCCACCACCCTGGATGGGCTACAAGCACGGCGGCACGGAAATGTATTTAAATGCCAACGGAAAGCTGCGCCGGATGACTCGCTGGCAGCGTTCCAAGGACCGTTGGCGAGGTTTCATTCGTGGTTTGCGTCAGGGCCGTATTGATCATTTTTCAGATCATTCGCTGGTGCAATACATCGATTGCATTCGGAACGAACTGGACAGTGGTTCGAAGAAATAGACGCCGTTTCTTTGCCGAGCGCAGGTTGCCTGTGAAAAGTTGTCTCGGTGCTGGATGCAAAACGCTACCGGCACACGCTATATTGTTTTGCTGAGTAGTTGAAGTGGAACTGATACCAGCAACCAACAAAAAAACGAGGCTTAGACGGATGATTCGAAGAAAACTCCTATTGGTCATCTGCGCAAGTGTGATGGGATTCCTGGTGAATGAACAAACGCATGCGGCGAAGCCTCGCGCTTTGGCTAAAGGGCAGCGTCCGGACGATGTTCGATTGAAACCGTTGAAGGATTTGGACGGCTACTTTCCTTTCGAGCCCAGCGAATCACAAGAGGTCTGGCAGCAGCGCTCGGAAACTCGACGTACGGCCATGAAAGTGGCATTGGGAATTTGGCCCGCGCCCAGTCGCACTCCGCTGAATCCGGTGATTCACAGCAAGAAAGATTTGGAAGGTTATTCCATTGAAAAGGTCTATTTCCAGAGCTTTCCGGGTTTTTATGTGACAGGCAATCTCTATCGTCCGGCGGATGGCAAGTCGGGAAAACGGCCGGCGGTGCTGTGTCCCCACGGTCATTTTGTCAACGGGCGGTTTGGCGACTATGGCGTGCAAGAAGCCAGAAAGCAAATTGCGTCGGGCGCCGAACGATTTGAAAGTGCAGGACGCAATTCCATTCAAGCTCGGTGCGTCCAACTGGCGCGTATGGGTTGCGTCGTCTTCAACGTGGACATGATCGGCTACGCGGATAGTAATCAGATTTCTTACGACTTGGCGCACCGCTTTGCCAAGCAACGTCCGGAAATGAATTCGTCCAGCCAATGGGGATTGTTCAGTCCGCAGGCCGAATCACACGCGCAAAGTATTCTAGGAATGCAAACGTGGAACGGCATGCGGTCTTTGGATTTCTTAGAATCACTGCCAGACGTGGATGCACAACGTATTGCAGTGACCGGAGCCAGTGGTGGCGGGACGCAGACGTTCTTATTGTGTGCACTGGACGAACGACCTGCGGCATCGATTCCTGCGGTAATGGTATCCACTGCTATGCAAGGTGGGTGCACCTGTGAAAATGCCAGTTTGTTACGAATTGGCACGGGCAACGTAGAATTCGCGGCGCTGATTGCTCCAACTCCGTTGTGCTTGATTTCTGCCAACGATTGGACTGTGGAGATGCCTTCCAAGGGCTACCCGCAACTTCGACAGCACTATCAAATGCTGGGAATTGCTGATCGATTAGAGCATCATCCTTTTTTGCACTTCCCGCATAATTACAACCATGTGAGTCGGACGGCAATGTACCAGTTTGTCAATCGAGTCTTCCAGCTGGGGCTGGAGTCACCGGTTTTGGAAGCAGACTTTCCGTTGCAAACAGCCAACGACTTGACCGTTTGGAACGACAAGCATCCTGCTCCGGAATCGGGGCCGGAATTCGAAAGGAAATTGCTGCAGTGGTGGAAACATGATGCGGATGAACAGTTAAATCAACTTCGCATGAATGATCCGATTCAGTACAAACGAACCGTCGGTGCCGCAGTCAAGTCGATTGTTGGACGAGAAATTCCCGGCGCGAATCAAGTCTCGTGGACGGAAAGCAGCAAGACCGAGAGAGAAGATCATTTCCAGTTTTTGGGCATGATCCAGAATCAAGTGGCTGATGGTGTGGAATCAATTCCGGTGGCGATGTTAGTGCCTCTTGATTGGGATCAAGATTCGGCCAGCATGGTTTTGTCGAACGAAGGCAAATCGGTATTGTTCGACGAAGATGGTTCTGTTTCCGATGCGGCGAAGGCCTTCCTGGATGCAGGACACGCTGTGATTGGTTTAGATCTGTTTCAACAAGGTGAATTCCTGGGCGACGGACAGGAGTTCGCGCGGACGCGCCGAGTCGAGAATCCTCGGGAATCGGCGGCATACACGTTCGGATATAACCCAGCCGTGTTTGTGCGTCGAGTTCACGATGTGATGACGGTGGCAATCTTGGTTCGAAATCATGAACGTGCGCCGCGACGATTGAACCTATTAGCCAGTGGACCAGCGGCGGCCATCGCCATTACCGCTCGTACTCAACTGCAGGACGCCATCTACAAATTGGCGGTGGACACGGAAGCGTTTCGTTTTCACGCTGTGGACGATTTGCATTCGCCTGACTTCGCGCCTGGATTGGCCAAGTATGATGATCTTCCGGGGCTGTTGGCCTTAAATTCGCCGCATGCTGTGGGAGTGAGCGGCGAAGGGCCCGAAGCATTGAAACTGGTTCGCAGCGTTTATTCGGCGGAATCGGCCGCGCAGCGACTGGTGACGTCGGACGCATCAGGCGAACAGGCCATTCCTCAGGCCATTGAATGGCTGGATCAGTAGGACTTTGTGATAGACCATTCATGCCCACTTACCTTCTGCTACCACTGCTCGCCAGTCTGTTACTGGTTTGTGGGTTGTTGTTTGTAAAGCGAGTCACCAGTGCCGGGATAAAACCTTGGACGGTAACGTT
The DNA here is from genome assembly GCA_020426955.1 of Planctomycetales bacterium. GTDB lineage: Bacteria > Planctomycetota > Planctomycetia > Pirellulales > Pirellulaceae > JAGQOZ01. The sequence goes on along the minus strand of JAGQOZ010000203.1, from coordinate 676 downwards.
GGTGGCCAATTGGTTTGCCACATTGCTGTTTTCATTCATGTGGGGTTTGGGCGGTTCAGTCCAACCACTTGTCGATTTCTGGCAGCCCGCAGCTATCGCGATCCTGTACATTTTGGGGCAAGTCTTCACGTTTGCCGCCGTGCAGCATGGTGATGTCTCGGTGGCAACTCCGGTGTTTGGCATCAAAGTTCTGTTGGTGGCAGTGCTGGCAACCTTGTTTCTTGGTGCGGCGTTGAGTTGGCGAATTTGGGTGGCTGCATCCCTGGCAACATTAGGAATTGGCTTGGTGCAATGGGCGCCGCGAAGCCACGCGACTTCCGTTTCCCGTCACAGTCGAATGTTCCTTTCAATAGCGCTGGCGATTGCGGCGGCTAGTTGTTTTGCCACGTTCGATATCTTGGTGCAGACTTATTCACCGGCCTGGGGAACGGGCAGGATTTTGCCCATTGCATACGCGATGGTGGGTCTGTTTTCCCTGGCGTTTTTACCTGCCTTCCAGGTTCGCGCTCTCCAAGATCCCAAATTGCGATTGCTCTTGTTCGCTGGCGGATTCTTGATCGCGACGCAAGCGGTTTGCATTGTCTTTACGTTGGCCATGTTTGGAGATGCGGCACGAGTGAACGTGGTGTACGCGCTACGGGGCATGTGGGGAGTGGCGTTAGCGTGGCTAGCAGCA
>JAGQOZ010000202.1 GCA_020426955.1 Planctomycetales bacterium | reverse complement strand
TAGGAATTCTGGCTAGAAAAGGCGAATGCGCAACTTCCAAACGCCGTTGCATTTTCCGCGAGTCCGACGTTGCGCTGATCAAAACGGCGGATCGTTCGAAAAAATCGATTTAAACGGAACGAATCGAAACGGAAGCTGTTCTCGAGTTCAACGGAACGTAGACTTCAAGATCTAAAGGTCCTCATTCAACGTAACGAACCATCCGTTCGACTCACTGAAGTAGAAGAAAAGGAGAACGAGACATGTCGCATGTTCGGCAGATCACCATCGCCTTGGTAACCAGTTGTCTGTTTGCAAATATCACCAACGCGGAAGAACGCATTTGGCACATCAAAGCCTTTCATCCAGACGGACACGTTATTGACGTCAAGGCACTGGATAAGGACGGTCATATTTATGACGTGAAAGCCATTGAGACGGATGGCAATCGGCACGTCATGGACGTCAAAGTAATTTCGGGCGATCAGCGATTACCAATCAAGATCTTGGTCAGTGATGAACGATTCGCACCGGTCAAGGCGATTGGCAAAGACGGCACGGTTTACGACATCAAAGCACTTGCAGACGGAAAACGGCTGGACGTGAAAGGAGTGGAACGCAACGGCAGTATTGTCCACATCAAAGCCTTGGGGCCAAATGGACAGTACGGCGTCAAAGCGATTTCTCCCGCAGGGCACGTCCATGACGTCAAAGGATTGAAGATGCTAGACAGCGAAGTTGAAGCCACCGTCAACGGTGTGCAAGTGGCGGCGCACGTCAAAGCGCTGCCTCAAGTTGGCGATTAGTTGACAGCAAAAAAAGACAATCGACCGACGGCTCTCAAGCCGAGCGTTTGTTCGGACGAGCCATCGGTCCTGTCGATTCGGTGACGAAGTTCAATGCAGGAACTCGACGAACGTGTCGAGCGTTTCGTTGGACATGTCTGCATCTACGAAGAAAACGAAACGTCGCGTTCCCAGCTTGCGGGCTCTGCGAATTTGCTCGGTGCTTCTTACATCGCGGCGTTTGGATTCGTTTCGACATCTTCGCCGACCATTTCAAGTCGGTTACGCAATTCGCGCCAGTCCTGCGCAAACGAGTCTTCTTTCGACTTGCGGGTTCGATGAGCTAAGACGCCGAGCCCGGTAGTTGCTCTTCCATGTCCAGATTGGCTGCTGCTATCACAGCGGGAACTCTGCTGGCAATTTGGCTGTGTTTGTCTTTTTTGGGATTTTTTCTTTAGATTGCCATTGGCGGTTTTGTGGCCAGCGGGTATTAGTTCCTCAGCCAAAGCGCAAAGAGTATTTTTTGGAGAAATCTGAGCTTTGCCGCATTTCGTCGTGAGTGCGGGCTTTCGACGCTACCCTCCCTCCTGGGTTGAAGCATGATGCTTGCTGGAATACGGTTACTGGGTCGACCGCTCTGGTGAGTGCTTCGCGGTGAAGCTAATACTGGGTGCCGGAGTTGTCTGAAAAGACGCTCCGGCACCTCAGGGAACACGAAAAAGGGTGTCGGTCTTCAGACGGACACCCTTTTTCTTTGGACTCCGTCCAGACGCCCGACATCGACTGTTGAAAATTTGGCACCTATTGAGGAGTTCAGAACGTGGAAAAGCCGGTTGCAATAGTCACAGGATCTTCTCGAGGCATCGGGCGGAGCATTGCAGAACAACTCGCGGCTGCCGGGTACCGTACCGTGGTGAATTCGGTGTCTAGCTTGGACGGCGCGCAACAGGTTTGCGGCGCCATCCAAGCCGCGGGTGGCGAAGCGATACCGGTCCAAGCCAACGTCGGTTCGAACCAAGGTCGCGACGCTTTGATCAACGCCGCAATCCAATCCTGGAATCGAATTGACGTCTTGGTCAACAATGCCGGGATCACGTCCGTGGGACGAAAGGACTTGCTGGAGGCGACCGAAGCCAGCTGGGACGCGGTGTTTGACACCAATCTGAAAGGAGCGTTCTTTCTTTCGCAGCTGGCGGCCAACCAGATGATGCGTCAGGCGCGGATTGCGGATCGACATCACTATATTGTCAACATTTCGTCCATTTCTGCGTATGCTGCGTCCAGTAATCGAGCAGATTATTGCATTGCCAAAGCGGGCATGGAAATGATGACTCGTCTATTCGCCGAACGCTTGGCCGATGACAACATTCGCGTGTTTGAAGTTTGTCCGGGCGTGATTGCCAGTGACATGACAGCGCCGGTCAAGCAGAAATATGACCAGCTGATCGCCGATGGTTTGACGCCCATTCGTCGTTGGGGTGAACCGACGGATATAGCGCGAACCGTTGAAACAATTGTGGCGGGTTCGCTCCCTTTTTGCACCGGCCAGCGAATCAATGTCGACGGCGGCTTCCATATCCGCCGTCTGTAATTCTGTCAATTCGACATCAGCGCATCGAAACTGGCACTACTTCATTTGCGCCAAGGCTTGTTTGGCCACGGCCACGCATTCCCGAATCTCCGCAATGGGGTCCTGTGGGTTTTCCTCATATTCCAAGGAAAGAGCTCCATTCGCCGGGAAATTCACTGCCATAAGTGCGTCAAACACAGCCCTTACATCCAAGTGACCTTTGCCCAAGATGACGCCTTTGGTTCGATCCTTCATCTCTTCAAAATCTTTCAGGTGAATTCCATACAGGCGGCCCTTGAGCAGGCGAATGACTTCGGTGGGACGCTGGCCCGATCGAATGAAGTGACCCAAGTCCGCACAAGCTCCGATGCGTTCATCGTGTCCTTCGATGGCGTGCAGGACATCAATCGCCTTGTTGTAACGATGGTTCGGTCCGTGATTATGAATGGCCACTCGGATATCAAACTCTTTGACCAATTCGTCCAGGTTGTCGAACGAATCCGGATCAGGATCGGCCGTGATGGTGGGAATGCCCAGTGCTTTGGCAAATTCAAACGTCTTGCGATTGGCGGCGGCATCGGCACCAAGATGATTCACGCCATGCGCCGAAATGGTCATGCCTAAATCCGCAACTTTCTTTCGCATGGCGGCGATTTGTTCGGCCGAAGAATCCAGTGCCAACATGCCGCTATAAAATTCAACCTGCGCGAATCCCAAATCCTTGGCGTGCTGCAACGCTTCATCCACCGAATATCCTCGCAGCGAATAAAGCTGAATCCCCAGCTTCAATGCATGGTCTTCACCAGCTGCCCAGCAAACCGCTCGATTACCAGGCAAGAAACTGGCGGCCGCCATGCCGGCGGTGGACGCGGTGACGGTGGATAGGAACGAACGACGAGCGATCAATGATTGTGGTTTGTGTGTCATAAACGCGAGACCTCGGAGGGATAGTAGACTGCAGTAACTGGGGGATCAGACGGTTTGTTGCGGAATTACGATTGGTCGAAAATAACCAATCCATTCAACCAGCCGTGGTTGTAATTCGGTTCTCGTCACGAATCAAGCAGACCGCGTATCACCGCCATTTTTCAAAATGCTTCCAGCTAAATTGGGGTCGGAAGCAAGCGGTCGAGGTGGCCGGGACAGTACGTTTTTTCAACGAAATAACTGCCAGTGGCGATGTGGATCTTTTGGTAGCTGAATTGCTGCTGGCCCTTGGAGCCGAACCGTCGAGCGTGCGAATCTGCACGGTAGGATTGCGGTTATGGCCGCAGTTCGCACGTTCTTGATCGTTTTCGCGGCGAAATCGGTGTCCGGCGCGCTAATTGCGGGATACACTTCAATTCGAATTCGACGCTTCGACCCCAAGGGAAAGTCTATGTGTGAAGATCTTCAAAAGCTGTATCAGTTTGCTCAGACAACGGGCATGGTTTCGCCGGTGGATGTAGTGCGAGTAGCCTGTAATTCGTGCGGCCATTTGGACGTGTGTTCTGCCGTGACCGAAGACGAATATGACGGGCGCCAATTGGTGCAATTGGACGTGATCGGTCCCGCTACTATGGAAGCGACGACGTAAAACGTTTCTGAGTTGCGGCTGGGCCGTAGAGATTCAATTCTTATTTGACATCCAAGGTTAAGGTCGACGCGGCTTTTTCGTTGGGCGTCAAGTCTTGCGCCGCGAAGTCCAACGAAGGTTGATCCTTGCCAATGCGAATCGAGTGCGGTACATCGGCGTAGACCGGTGGATCAAATTCGTTACTGGCAGTGCGAATGGTGTACAGGACTTCATTCGTATCTTGACGGATGACTTGTACTACCGGGTGAATCTGTTCTGGAAAACGAAGTGTTGGCAGATAGCCTACCGGCGTGCGTCCATCGTTGTCCTCCATGCGAACCGTGATCGGCCATCCTGGAAACTGGGCCGTATCGCCATCGTCTACGGATGCAAACCGAGGCCAACATTCAAAGGTGATGGTTCGGTTGGTCTTGTGGAAACGAGCGATCCCGAATCCGTCTGCTCGCTGCTTTTCATCCTGGCGATTCTGCGGATTGGCGTAGGCCAGCATGCGAATGTGATTTCCCAGGCCGTCTAAGTAGTCGCCGGTCCAGGGCAGGGCAGAGCCGTCTACCGCATTCGATCCCGGTTGTTCGTTTTCTGGGTGCCACCAACGACCGTAAATGGTGTTCACAATCGCTGGGCTGGTGAAGCCGAATGGTCCGTCGCCGGCGGATTCGATGCCATGTTTAACCACCACTGCCAAATGTTGGTCACCGCACAAATGCGGCGCCCAAGCCTTGCGAATCTGCCTTAGTGCCAGATTTCGGCCGGTTTGCGGCCACGCGTTCGAATCCAAATCGGCCAACAAACGGTTGTCTGGAGTACCATGTAGGTGGACGGCTCCGCAAAAAGCTGTTTGCGAAAGAACACACTTCATTTCCGTGTTGGTCCAGTCGGTTGTCCACTGCTGAAGGAAAGCCAGTTGCCGATCGCCTAAGAGCTTCAGGCCCGGCAGATCGATTGATTTGCGATCGTAGCTGGGATCGTTGATGTGATCTGGACGAGGCCCCATTTTTGGAATCTTGCCTTCCGGGCCGCTCTTGAATTTACGATCTTCCAGAATGGCAAAATCGATTCCGCCCAGATGCAGATTCGTGTAATAAACCGAGATGTTTCGTTCAATGGGCGTCGCGTCATACGGATCGGGCAAGTGCCACGTTTGACAACGCTGGACCATGTTGACGTAGTCCACAGGATAGAAATAACCGCCGTCTGGACCGGCTCCTGTCGACGCTAGTTTGCCGTTTTCGCCCCAAATATTTGCCTGGCCTACGTCATGATCGTCGGGAATGGTGATCACCGGCCGGTCTCGCAAGACATCTCGGAACTGAACACCAAACTCCAGCCAACCAAACGTATGTTGTGTGTGGTGATAAGATTGGTCGCCGGCAAAGAACAGCAGGTCCGGGTCCAACTTCATCAGGTTTTCCAGCATCTGTGGACGAGGCCCAGGTGTACGAGAAGAATTGCAGGAGAGCGAACCGACGACAATCGTTTCCTTGTCGATGGGGTCTTTGCGAATCAGGCCTTCGAACAGCGCCGATTCGCCGTGCCGGAGCCGATACTTGACATCTTGCGAACGGTCCCACGGTTCGATCCGAAAGTGAGCGCTCCATCCGGGATACTGAACGTCGGCCGTTGCGGCGAGCTGCCACTGGCCGTTGCGTTGAAATTCCAGCCGCACCTGTCGTGCTTCATCAGGCATCAACGGATATAGCTGTGCGGTGAGCTTCAGCACGGAGCGATCGTGCGTATAAACAGCAAACGCAATCACTTCATCTCGAGCAACTTTGAGTTTGGCGTCGGCCAGTTCCCACCATTTGCCCGTGGCTTGGTTGTCGAGGTTGGGGAATTTTTCGCCAAACAGTTCGCGCGAAGTCAATTGCGCATGCGTCTGCGGTAACCAGTGCAAACCAAGAAGCGATAGTGTCACGACAAACAGAAAGTGAGGGCGAATCATGCGAAATGGCCTTCTGGGCGTAGGAACGAGCGGGGAACAACGAGCAGCGAATTCTAATTCTACATGCCGCTCTACAGTCAGGGCGTGTTAAATGGTACGTAGTGTCTCCAGCAAAAACTTCCAGTACTTTTGCACGGATGATATTTGTGCTTTTTCATCAGGCGAATGGGCGCCGCGAATATTCGGTCCGAACGACACCATATCCAGACCGGGATAATTGGTGCCGAGAATGCCACATTCTAGTCCCGCGTGGCATGCTAAAACTTGGATCGGTTCGCCAAACATTGTTTGATACAAGTCCGACATCTGCTGGACAATCTTGGATTCCGGCGCCGGTTTCCAACCTGGATACGCGCCACTGGAATCGACTCGCGCGCCCGTTAGCTCCAAGCACGCCGAGATCGCTCGGGCCAAGTCATCTCGTTCCGAATCGAGGGAGCTGCGAGTCAAACAAGCGATTTTGAAGCGTCCGTCCGCCACGATCACTCGAGCCAAATTGTTGGAGGTCTGCACCAGATCGTCGATGTCGGGCGAGAGGCGGTGGATGCCGTTCGGACAAGCGTAGATGGCACCCAGCAAAACCGACTGCAGTTTTAGCGGTACGACGGTGCTCGCTGAATCGGTGCTGCTGGCGGCGATTCGCAATTGCGGATCCGTGGTGGCATATTCTTGCCGAATCGTTTCCGCTGCCGACTCGATCCAGGTCAAAAACGCGTGTTCATTCTTGTGCGGAATGGCGATCGTGGCGGTTGATTCGCGAGGAATCGCGTTGCGAAGTCCACCGCCGTCGATCGAATGAATGCGGACCGAAAACTTCTTGGATGCCATCCACAGCAACCGGTTCATCAGCTTGTTCGAATTCGCTCGACCCAAATGAATATCCACTCCCGAATGACCGCCAGTCAATCCGGTGACGGCAATCTGATACGTCACATGATCATTCGGCAACGGTTCCGCGTCGTAAGTATCCGACGCCGTGACATCAACGCCGCCGGCACAGCCAATAGTCAACACGTCGTCATCTTCGGTGTCCAAGTTCAGCAAGATTTTGCCGTTCAACAGGCCACCTTGCAGGCCTTGCGCGCCGGTCATGCCGGTTTCTTCGTCCACCGTAAACAACGCCTCGATGGGTGGATGTTGAATTTCTGTGGAAGCGAGAATCGTCATGATACTGGCCACGCCAATGCCGTTATCCGCGCCCAACGTGGTACCTTTCGCCTGGACCCAATCGCCTGCGACGGCCATTTGAATTCCTTGCGATTCAAAATCGAACAGCGTGTCGGCATTTTTCTGGTGCACCATATCTAAATGCGATTGCAGGATCACCGTTGTCCGATCTTCCTTGCCGCGGGAAGCAGGCTTGCGAATCAACACGTTGCCGGTGTCATCGACTGAAGTTTGCAGGCCTAGCGAGTTGCCGAATTGGCGCATGAATTCAATCACTCGCTGTTCTTTCTTGGACGGGCGAGGCACTTCGTTTAGATCGGCAAAGTGATTCCACAAGGCTTGTGGTTCCAGCTTTCGGACTTCTTGACTCATCTGGCATTCCTTCGATTCAGTTCGAAAATCATTCGCGACAACGCAACCGCTGGTTATAGCTGATTTGCTGGTTCGCGTCGCGATGGCGAAGTGCCATGATTGCACGAAACGTCGCACGTCCCTGGCATGATCGCATGCATTCAAAGCGGTCGCTACGATGGCCGCTTTTGTTAGCGAATGACCCAATCCGGAATCACGCCATCGCCCGTCTTTTCGCCCTCCAGAATCCAGGCCAGATTGAATTTGGCCATGGTCCCGCCGCCTTGCGGTCCGCCTTCAAACAGCAGATAGATCCAGCCTTGGCTAGGCGTGTTGGGACGACCGGCGTCCAGTGACGAATAAGCAAAGTTGCCGGCAAAGATTTGTCGCTGGATAGGCCAAGTCTGGCCGCCATCAAAGCTGGCCCAGACATGACCGTTCCGGCGGCCCTCTGGGCTGATGATATTGCTGTAGATCAAGATGTCTTTGTCTTGAACGGGAAGTCGCACCAATCCACCCATCAGACCATAGGACCGATGTTGATCGCCGTCAGGCAAGACTTGGCAAAACTTTAAATCGGTCCAGGTCTGGCCGCCGTTGTTGCTGATGGCGCTCCAGCGACGTAGCGGGTTTTCTCCTTCCGGAGCCCAATGACGTCGAGAGTTATAGTAGAGACGTCCGTCAGACAATTCGGCAATCGCGGCTTCACCTGTCCCGAACGCCGGAAACGGTTCGCTGGCTTGCCACGTCTGACCGCCGTCGTCGCTGAACATGGCGTTGGTATAGTGTTCGGACCATTTGCTGCGATCGTTCTGGCCGGCGTACCAACGAGTGGCTCGAATCAACCGACCTTTTTGTGCACTGTGGCGAAGCGTGATACCGTGATCGTTCATGTGCATCGAAGGCACATGTCCCAAACTATTGGGCCGAATCTCCGTAGCTTGCTTTGACCAGGTCTGGCCGTGATCTGTGCTACGGTACAGCGTGACTTCAGCCGGCGGATGATGAGATTCGACAAATGCCAAAATGTCTCCGGATGATTCGTCTACAATCACGCCACCACCCATGAACCCCGGCCCAACGGAAATCGGTTCGCTCCACGTCACACCGCCGTCTGTACTTCGTCGAACTTGCACGCCATTCCAAAACGCCAACACTGTACCGTCCATGGCCACCGTAACGTTGGGAAAACGATCCGAAGAATAGAGTTGCTGGAGGCTTAATTCCGCTGTGCGAAGGTGTGATTCGAGCGGGCCTTCCAGCGCATGCTGAGCGAACATGCGCGGCGTCACAAAAAGCAAAACCGCAAGCCAGAAATGGACCAACGAAGTGGAGAAAACGTTCAGCTGCATAATGCCATGAAATTCCTATCGCAAAGGATCGAATCAAAACGGTCTTGTAGGGTACCACAAAACGACATCCGTATGTTGGAGCGGCAGTTGCTGTAAGCTACGATGTCATTTGTTGTGAATTCGTTTGGATAGAAAGCGAGGGCAGGGGAGTGCGCCAGATTTGTTTGAGTTTCATCGTGGGTTTGTTCATCTCCGCCGATGCGCGAGTATGGGGACAGATCGAATACGAAACGATCACGGATGTTTCCTATCGAGATGCTAATCAGGTCGATCGCTACGCGTTGGAACGTTGTCGCCTGGATGTGTACCGACCTCGGACAGATAAGCGTTACAGTACCGTGGTATGGTTTCATGGCGGCGGATTGACATCGGGAAATCGATCCGTTCCCAACGAATTGAAAGGGCAGGGGATAGGCGTGGTGGCGGTGAATTACCGCTTGAGCCCGCAAGTCAAATCGCCCGTGTATGTGGAAGATGCCGCAGCGGCCGTGGCGTGGACGTTTCAGAATATTGAGAAATATGGAGGTGACGCCAAGCGGATTGTGGTCAGCGGTCATTCGGCGGGCGGGTATTTGACCAGCATGATTGGTTTGGACAAGAAGTATCTCGCGGCCCACGGTGTGGACGCCGATGCCATTGCCGCTCTGGTTCCGTTCAGCGGGCATACCATCACGCATTTCACGGTTCGTGCAGAACAAGGAATTGACGGCAAGCAACCGATCATCGATTCCATGGCGCCCCTGTTTCACGTTCGGCCCGACGCGCCTCCGCTGCATCTGATCACGGGTGATCGAGAACTAGAGATGCTGGGACGATACGAAGAAAACGCGTACTTGTGGCGCATGATGAAGGTGGCCGGCCATCAACAGACACGACTGTACGAACTCGATGGTTTCGACC
>JAGQOZ010000201.1 GCA_020426955.1 Planctomycetales bacterium | reverse complement strand
GGCGGGACTACCAACCTGTCTTGGCGCTGTCCAGCTAGATGCATTCGGTTCTTGCGTCTGCTATTTCGAATAGCCCGAAAGGTAAGTGAGGAACGCGTTGTTTGTCTACGCTTTTGATAGCCCGAAACGTAAGTGAGGGAAAATAGACTGATTTCCCGTTCGCTCGCCAACGAGGTTGCTAGTGCGATCTAATAAGTTCTGCTGAAACATCGCAAATGGGCAAAGGCAAAAATCGACTTGCGCCGTTTGATTTGCTTGACGCCGCAGGAATTCGTATACTGGTGGCTCCCGCCTGGCCAGCATTGTGCGCGGCCTGAAATTTCGCCTGCCCGTTTTGCGTTCATCGTTCGTGTTGTAACGCGTGGAAGAAGATTGCAGGATGTCGATGGTTCGAATCGCTGTGTTTTCCGTCTTGGGGACTTGTCTAACAACGCTGCATGCGGCCGAATCGCAGCCGGCTGCTAACCTGGACGCGGCCAAAGTCGAATTCTTCGAAAAGAAGATTCGCCCGGTGTTGGTGGAACATTGTTACGAATGTCACGCGGCGGATTCGGAAGCCATTCAAGGCGGTTTGCGAGTGGACGATGGTCCTGCGTTTCGTGCCGGAGGTGATTCGGGCCCAGCGTTTGCACCTGACCATCCGGATGAAAGCTTGCTGATTTCGGCCCTGGAATACCAGGACTTTGAAATGCCACCGGCCGGCAAACTTGACGAACAAGTGATTCAGAATTTTCGCACTTGGATTGCCGATGGCGCCGTGGATCCTCGCACGCCCAAAGATCCAGCCTCTTCGGCCGAAGTAACGGAACGAAAGGTCAACTTCAAAACCAATTTCTGGGCGTTTCAAAATCCGCAACCGCAAGCTCGTCCCTCAGTCGCCGCATCTGCGTGGCCCAGCAACTTTATTGACTATTTTGTGTTGGCTCAAATGGAACGCCAAGGACTGACGCCGGCACCGCCGATCGACGACGTTGGTTTTCTGCGAAGGCTTAGTTTTGACCTGACGGGCCTGCCGCCTGCGGAAGAGGACGTGCGCCGCGTGATCGAATCGGACGCTTTGGACCGGACCGAATTGACGGAACGTTTGTTGGCTTCCGTTCGGTTCGGAGAACGGTGGGCTCGTATGTGGATGGATATTGCTCGATACGCGGAAGACCAGGCCCACATTGTTGGTGATGACAAATCGTTGTTCTTTCCTAACGCATATTTGTATCGCGATTGGTTGATTGACGCATTCAATCGAGATGTTCCGTATGACCAATTCATTCGCTTGCAACTGGCGGCGGATTTATTGCCGGATGCGGAAGATCAGTTGGTTGCCTTGGGGTTCATTGGTGTTGGGCCAAAGTATTACAACCGAGGCCGTTTGGATGTCAAAGCGGATGAGTGGGAGGATCGAGTCGACACGGTTACTCGAGGTCTAATGGGGTTGACCGTAGCGTGTGCCCGATGCCACGACCATAAATATGACCCCATTTCAACGGAAGACTATTATGCGTTCGCCGGCGTGTTTGCCAGCACCAAGATGTTTAATCGTCCGCTAAACGACGATGTCAAAACCAAAGGAGATGGACAAGCGGAATCGCCAAGCGATGCGATGCATGTGGTTCGCGAAGGAGATGCCACGGACTTGAACGTATTTATTCGCGGCAACGTGGATCGAAAGGGGCCGGTGGTATCACGTCGCTTCTTGACCGTATTGTCGCGGGACGAAGACACATCGTTTTCGCAAGGGAGTGGCCGCAAAGAATTGGCCGAGCGAATTGCTTGTCGAGACAATCCCTTGACCGCTCGGGTTTTTGTCAATCGCGTTTGGGGCGAACTGATCGGCCAACCGTTGGTGGCGTCACCCAGTAATTTTGGAAAGACCGGCAGTGCGCCCACGCATCCAGAATTGCTGGACGAATTGGCGGTCCAGTTTATGGACCACGGTTGGTCTGTGAAGTGGTTGGTGCGAACCATTGTGCAGTCGAGTGTGTATGGCCAGTCGTCGGTGGGTGCGGAAGACGCGGTCAGAATTGATCCCGGTAATCAATTTTTGGCGCGGATGCATCGCAAGCGACTGTCCGTGGAAGCTTGGCGAGATGCGTTGGTGACTGCCAGCGGCACCTTGTCTGATCAAGTGGGCGGACCGTCTGAGGCGATTGATGCGTTGGATGCCGACCAGGTGCGGCGTACGCTGTACGGACATATTAGTCGTTTTCAGCTGAATTCGATGCTGGTTTTGTTCGATCATCCCGACGCCAATGTGCATGCCGCAATACGCAACGAAACGACCACGCCTCTGCAAAAATTGTTCTTAATGAATAGCGATTTTATGCAGCGGCAGGTTGACCTGGTGACACGGCGGCACGCGTTGTGCGAAGGCGATGCCTTGTCAGACGCCGTTTCGACACAGCAGGCCATTGAACAATTGTATGTCAGCCTGTTGTCTCGGTGTCCAACGCCGGACGAAGTGACGCTGGGGATGAGTTTTCTGAATGCGGAAGCGAATGTGGATCGACATGTGGCATGGACGGAATATGTCCATGCGATTTTGTCATCCAGCGAATTCATGTTTGTGGATTGAGCAAGGTGACGGGATGAAACACGATTGGAAAACAGGCGCGGTGGTGAATCGCCGAGAAATGCTGGCTCGCGCCGGAGCCGGATTTGGGTCGGTGGGGCTGATGAGCGCCCTAGCGCAAGCGAATTCGCTGGATAACGTGCCCACTTGGAAAACGTCGGCGGGCCGAGCGAAACGAGTGATCTTCCTGTTCATGAATGGTGCGCCTTCGCATGTGGACACTTTCGACCCGAAGCCCAAATTGGCGGAATACGAAGGCCAAATGCCCGCTGGTTCTTTGTACAAAAAGGCGAAGTCCGGTTTCATGCCGTCTCCGTTCAAGTTTTTTCGGCAGGGGCAAAGCGGCGTGGTCATGAGCGAACTGTTGCCCAATCTGGCGAAGTACGCGGATGATTTGTGTGTCTTGCGAGGAATGCATACGGATGTCCCCAACCACGAGCCAGGTCTGTTGCTAATGAATTCGGGGCATCAGCAGCCGGTTCGTCCGTCGTTTGGATCATGGGCGTCTTATGGATTGGGTTCGGAAAATCAGAATTTGCCGGCGTTTGTTGTGCTGTGTCCAGGGCGTCCCGTCGTCGGACCACAACTTTGGTCCAATGGCTTCTTACCTGGGCAGCATCAAGGCGTTTCTGTGGATACAAACGAAAGTGATGTGCACCAGCTGGTGGCCAATCTGCAGCATCCAAGTATGGATCGTCAGCAGCAACGCCGGCAACTCGATCTGATCCAGTCCTTGAATCGAATGCACCGTCAACAGCGACCGGGTGATGTTCGGCTGGAAGGGCACATTCAGGCCATGGAGATGGCGTTCAAGATGCAAGCTGAAGCCAGCGAAGCGTTTGATCTTTCGCGCGAATCGGCCGCTACCAAAGAAATGTATGGCGATACTGCATTCGGTCGATCTTGCTTGTTAGCCAGGCGTTTGGCAGAACGAGGTGTTCGATTTACGCAAGTCTATTACGTCGATCGCAAAAATAAGCAGCCGTGGGACACGCATGCGGACAACAATGGCGGCCATCGTCGGTTGTGTGCTGATAGTGACAAAGCTTCGGCTGCGCTGATTGGCGATTTGAAGCAGCGAGGATTGTTGGACGATACGCTGGTGATTTGGGGCGGTGAATTTGGTAGGACTCCGTACGCGGAAAACAAGAATGACAAGCCTGGTCGAGATCATCACCATACGGGTTTTTCGATGTTCTTGGCCGGCGGAGGTGTGCGTGCGGGGTTCACCTACGGCGCCACAGATGAATTCGGAATGAACGCCGTAGAAGGTCGGATGCATGTGCATGATTTACATGCCACGGTGTTGCATCTGATGGGCGTCGATCACACTCGGCTAACCTATCGCTATTCCGGTCGAGACTTCCGTCTGACCGATGTGCACGGCCAGGTTGCTGGCGATATCATCGCCTAGTACTCATCGCCTCATCGCGTCACAGAATCCGACGGTAGTAGATTCAAAGCACGGAAATTGATACCACGCATTCTTAGTTGGCAGCCTGTGGCAAACGTTGTGGTTGATAGTTGGAGGTGCTGGTGTCGGCCGTTTGGTCCGAGCGAAACAGTGTGATGGAAAGCAAGCAGCAACCGGCGATAAATGTGACAAAGAACGGCTTGACGTAGTGCGATTCCATCAGGCCGTGCAGCAACGAATAAAGTAGGATGGCGGTGACGAAGGCATAACCGCCGTCATCCGGGTAGCGGCGAGTGAGAATAATGCTGTAGGCCAACGCCAAGAACGCGCCGACCAGCAAGATACCCAGGCCCACGTAGCCAAGGTCGCCGAGCGTTTCGAAGTAGATGGAATGAGACGAATCGATGGCCCATTCTTGATGTTTCTTGATGACTTCAATTCGATCGGGCACCCAGAACGACGCATACGCATAGCCGGTCATCGGTTTCTTGTCGACGTACTCCATGATTTCTTCCCACAGCGGAGTTCGACCGGAGAAGGAACCGGTTTGTTCGGTTCGACCCAGCAAGGCCGCGTCGGTTGATTTGTCCATTAACCTGGCACCGCCCAGCCCGAAGACGAGCAGGACAAAACCGGCCAGCACGGATCCAAACGTGGCAAACAGCAACATTCTTCGGATGCTGGACTGAAGCAAAATGGTCAACCCCAGCGCGACGATGAATGCGACCAATGCCATGCGAGACTTCGTGAGAAACAATGCCGCAGCGGCACAGACGAAGATGGCATTGAACAGATTCGAGTAGGCGGGGTAGTGCTTGCGAAGGAAATACGTGGCCAAGCAACAGAAGGCCGTGTAGGCTGCTTGCACGTTCGGATGCACGGTCCCTCGGAACCGATACTCCGCTCCCCAAGGTCGAAACCCGCCTAAAGCAATTTCGCCAGCCAAGCCGACAAGGATGTACGCAATGCAAATGATCAACGTGACCAAAGCAATTTGGCTTGGTCTGAGCGCGCGGGCCAATCCGGCTGCGCCGATGATCAGACAGTACAGCACAATCAGTCGCTTAATGGTTAGTCCCGCTTCTTCGCTCCAGGTAACACTTAGCGTGGCCCAGCCTACGTACGCCAACGCTGCCAATAGGAACGGATTTGATAGTTGCAGTTTTCGACGAGAAACGGAAAACGCATAAATGCCAAGAACGCCAACTCCCAAAACACCTAGCTGCCGACTGCGACTGCCCGTTTCGGCTGCTTCCGAAAGGATTTCTTCGATTTCATCTTCGTCCACAAACCGCACCTGTCGTTCCAAGTGCGTGTACTGATGTTCGAACACAACAAACAACAGTCCAATAATGAACGTGTAGCCAATCCAACGGTACTTGGCGAATTTGCTATCGGGCGTTGTGCTTGTTTCAATTTCCATGGGTAGTGTTAGACTAGGTGCTTTCTACCGACTTGGCTCTGTTTCCCAACCAAATTTCTTTAAAGGACGCGTTTTCCATAGCCGCGTTGTTATTCAAGTATTCCATCACTAGAGCATAACACAAGGGGAACGTTAGGCAGATAAGCAGTCCGCCCGCCAACAGTAGCGTCTTGGACGGGGAAATCGGCTTCTGCCACATGTGGGGCGGTTGCAAGACTTTGATGTTGGAAATGTGATCTTGTTGCAACGCCTGATCCACTCGAGCTCGTTCGGCTTTGTCGGCATACAGCATCAGGTTGTTCTTAGCGACTTGTGCGTTTCGTTCCAGGCGTTCAATGTCAATTTCGGCTTGATTCAGCAGCGCAATCGAGTCATGTAGATCTTGAAGCTGTTGTTCGCATTGTTGCAGTTGACCTTGGTAGCTGGCAACTAAGTGCTGCTGTTCGGACAGAGATGTCAATAATTTTTGATAGACGGGATTGACTTCGGTGGTCGATTCTTGGCGAGTCGTCTTTTCGCTTTGCTGTTCCGCTTGGGCTTCGGCTACCTGACGTCGAATCATAATCACTTTGGGGTGTTGGTCTGAATACTTGGCTTCCAACTGCATCGCTTGGACTTGGAGCGAATAGAGTTCTTGACGAAGCAAATCTGCAGCGGTGTTAGGTCGGTCCACTTGCGACGTGATGATTCTAGTGGGCGTGCTTTGTAGCTGTTGTTGTATGTCTAAAATCTTAGCGTTCGCCGCACGGTGGGCTCGAGAGACATTCAACTGTTCCGCTTCCACCTGTCCGACTTGCAACTCCAATTTCGCTCGGTAACCATCCACTGACGCCGCACCCAGAGTGTTCTTCGCTTGGCGTAATGCGTCTTGCGTGTCAGCTAAACGATTCTGCATTTGCGATTGTTGTTGTTCAAAGAAATCAAGTGACGATTCGTTGCGATGTAGCTGCGGATGGAGCGAAAGATAAGCGTTGACCAGCGAATCAACAACGGCGGTGGCCAATTCGGGCGAATCAGAATCGTACGCCACATACACAATGCACGAATCGCGTTCGGCGTGAACCGTCAAATGCTCTTCCATCTGAATGACGGCTCGTTCCGCTAACGCAATTGGATCTAGACTGGGTAATGTCGGAAATTGCAGAAACGAACGCCCTGCAGATTCGGACGAACCAACCGGTCTATCTCCCAACACCACCTCGGCACCCAGATCGGTAACTACCATATCCATAATCTGGCGGCTTGCCAGCGTTTCCAGTACAGACTTGATTTCCGAGTCACGATTCAGCGCCGTCAGTCCGATAGTACTGCCTGTGGTGGCCGTGGGATCTACGCCAATCGTTTCTCGGCCGACTTGAACAAACAGCTTCGCGTCCGCTCGGTATGTCCGCGGCCAAAACAAAATGGCAGCGATGGTCAGACCGATGATGGCCAATTCGATCAGAATGATCCCGAACCACTGGCTCTTGATACGTTGAACCATGCGAGCGAGATCCAGTTCGTGGCATTTCATGGAGGAAACCTGCAGCTAGGTGATGGACTTCAATTGCGAGACAATCCTTCGAGCAATCCACGTGCCGACCGTTTTGCAGGCTATAATTCAGGGCTTTTTATGTTCATGATGTGTAAACGCAGCAATCGGCGCGAATGCAAGTTGCCTTTTCGCATCCGCGCAACCAAAGGAGTTTCAGATAATGAATCAAACGGAAACGCTGACACAACTTAAGGCATTTGTGCGACAATCGGCTACGTTGGAGTCGGTTTTGGCGACGTTGGAATGGGACCAGCAAACGTACATGCCCGACCAAGCGGGAGAGCATCGGTCTGAGCAAGTGGCGATGTTGGCGGCCATGGTTCACCAACGCAAGACGGATGCGCAATTGGGTGAATGGCTATCGAATCTGGACGAAGGAGAATTCGCCGGCGGAGATGAAAACGATGATGCAACGACCGTTCGGATGGTTCGCCGCGCTTTCGAACGCCAGTCAAAAATGCCCGAATCGCTCGTCACTAACTTGGCAAAAGCATGTTCCAAAGGGCAACAGCAATGGGCGCGAGCTCGTCACGAACAACGCTTTGACCTGTTTGCGGACACGCTGGAAGAGATTGTTCGGCTGAAGCAGCAACAGGCTGACGCGATTGGTTTTGAAGCGTCTCCCTATGACGCGTTATTGGACGAATATGAACCGGGCATGACCGTCGCAAAATTGACGCCCATCTTGGCCGGTTTGCGATCCGACTTGGTCCCGTTAATTGCCGCGATTGCGGATTCCTCTTGCCACGCTCCGGTAGAATTGCTGCACCGAATATTCCCGGTTGCTCAGCAAGAAGTTATTGGACGCCAAGCGGCCAGTGAAATTGGATTTGATTTTGAACGAGGCCGTTTGGATGTGACGCACCATCCGTTTTGTACGGAACTTGGCCCTGATGATACTCGTATCACTACACGCTACGACGAATCGTTTTTCTCGGGTTCGTTCTTTGGGACGCTGCACGAAGCGGGGCACGGTATTTATCAGCAAGGACTGCGAAGTGCATGGTACGGATTGCCGCCGGGAACGTACGTGTCTTTGGGAATGCACGAATCGCAGTCTCGGCTGTGGGAAAACCAGGTCGGTCGAAGTCAACCGTTTTGGCAATATTACTTTCCTAAGGTGCAAGCGGCCTTTGCCAGCACTTTGCAGGACGTGACGGTGGATTCGTGGTTTTTTGCCGTCAATCATGTGGCGCCTTCGCTAATTCGAGTAGAAGCGGATGAAGCGACCTACAACTTGCACATTATTATTCGCTTCGAACTGGAACAATCGCTGATTGGCGGGCAATTATCCGTAAAGGATTTGCCGGAAGCCTGGAATCAAAAGTATCGCGATTACCTGGGGATTGAACCGGCCAACGATGCCGAAGGCGTCCTGCAAGATGTGCACTGGAGCGCTGGTTTGTTTGGCTATTTTCCTACATATACGTTGGGAAATCTGTATGCGGCGCAATTGTTTGACGCGGCTGATAGAGAACTCGGCGGATTACCAGCGCTGATGGCACAAGGAGAATTTACTCCGTTGCGCGACTGGTTGCACGAAAAGATTCATCGCAAGGGCCAAACACTGGACGCGGCGACGATGGCTCGGCAAGCCACCGGCGAAGAGCTTTCTCACCAAGCATTGCTGCGTCATTTGCGAGCCAAGCTGGCGCCCCTTTATCAGTTGGATTAACCGCGCCGTCCGGCAGTACCGTTGAAGAAGGTTGCAAGAATCATGACGAATCTGTGGTCAGGTGATCACATTTCGTGCTAAATTCCATAAGGGCGATGGTAACGTCGCCTGCGTTGATGTGTCACTTTGAGGATCTTTCCGGAGTGGAATTCCGTGCAAGCTTGCCGCTGTCCAGGATGCGATCAGTTATTGTTGATTCCGAATCCGGATTCGGAAAGATTGAGCTGCGCGAACTGCCGATGTGATTTTGCACTGGACCAAGTCCGCGTGGAGGCGGTGATCGTTGCGGTGACTTCGCCCAAGATGCAGGACGACACGCAGGAATTGCTGGACAAGTCTAACGAAACGAGCGAACTGGCAGGTTTGTCAGATACGTTCGCGACAAGTGATGCGAGCGAATTCGATTTGTCACCGCTGACCGATGATCACGAATTAGCTGGCGTTGCGGAAGCATCTGCACAGGCCGATGCGAATGCGGTTGAATCGTCTGAGAAGGAATCGCCGGTGACCGAATCGCCTGCGGTGAAGACCGAACCGTTGACGTCGGCAGTGCAAGTCAGCACCGTCAGCGACGGCGGCACGGGGAAGGCTCGGCGAAGTCGCAAAGGGCGCAATCCTGTTCTGGAAGCGGTGAAAGTCGTGCTGGGCGGAGTGGCCGGACTTTTGATCGCACAGATGATTTTGTGGTGGCTTCCGGGGCAATGGCGCCGCGACCCGTTTGATCTTGCACCGCAATTGCCCGCTTCGCTCGCGTTCTTGGTTCCAACCGAATTGCGATCGTCCGCAGCAACTTCGGGCACGTTCGCGGCGAATGAATCGAACCACTCGCCGAACGTTGCCGATGCAACGCCGAGGCCCAATTCGTCGGAAGGTGGCCTGGGAAATATCGGACTGAACGCGAAGACGCCCGACGATGTTTTGAGCGAATCAGATTGGAATGATTCGACAGTGGACGAAGACAATCAGGCGACGACCGATTCGGACAAAGACAAAGATTCGCCTCAGACGCCG
>JAGQOZ010000200.1 GCA_020426955.1 Planctomycetales bacterium | reverse complement strand
CAACTCGATCAACCACTGCCGCAAGTCTTGATTGAATCGCACATTGTGATTATCGATACCACTGACGATTTTTCTTTGGGCGTGGAGTTTTCCACCGGAGACCGAGACGGCAGTCGCCGCACGCTAACGTTCTCTTCGTTTGGGCTCAGTGAAGTCGATCCGGTCAGTGGAGCACTATCCATCATCCCCGGCTTAGGATTCAACGGCACATTGGTCGATCCGGATGTGGCAGACGTCGTGGTTCGCGCCTTGACCGACCACAGTCGATCCCGAGTCACCTCGGCACCTCGGATTCTGCCGGCCACTGTCATCGTTTAAGCGATTTTGCTGGCCCGGTTGCGTGAGAACTGGCGGTTCGTGCCCTGGTTGAAGCAAAGTCACTCGCAGCTGACAATGGGACCGATCTGTTCCTTGTTCCTTGGTGATCCCATTCAGGAGTTTTGATGTGTTACGAATCTTGATGAGCAGTTTGATAGTTTTGGCTTGTCTGGCGGTCAGGCTGACTGCGGTGGAGCATTCGGTTTTGACGCATGGCGATGGTGGGCTGGTAAAGTATTCGGCCGGCGGGCAAGTGGAATGGCAGATGCCCTGGGGCGGTATTCATGATATTCATGTGTTAGCGAACGGTCATATCATGGTCCAACAGGATATGACGAAAGTTGTGGAAATCGATCCACAGACTAAACGAGTCGTTTGGGAATATGATTCGACCAAGAATGGAAACGAAGGCAATCGCATTGAAGTCCACTCGTTCCAGCCACTGGGAGATGGTTCGGTAATGATTGCAGAATCGGGAGCGAGACGTATCATTGAAGTCAATCGCCGGGGTGAAATCTTGCGTCGAATGGATCTGAAAGTCGATCATCCCGATCCGCACACGGACACTCGGCTGGTTCGCAAACTTTCCAATGGCCATTATCTGGTTTGTCACGAAGCAGATGGCATGGTTCGAGAATACGACGGCCAAGGACAAGTGGTTTGGGAGTACGAAGTCCCCTTGTTTGGCAAGGAGAAAAAGAATGGACATGGCCCAGAAGCGTTTGGTAATAAATGTTTTGCGGCGGTGCGCTTGCCGAACGGCGATTCGCTGATCAGTACTGGCAACGGACATAGCGTGATTCGAGTGACTCGAGATAAGGAAATCGTTTGGCAATTACATCAAGACGATTTGCCTGGCGTTCGTTTGGCGTGGGTCACGACGTTGGAAGTGCTGTCGAACGGCAACTATGTCATCGGCAATTGTCACGCCGGATCCGGTCAGCCGCTGTTGATAGAGATCGAACCAAAATCCAAAGAAGTCGTTTGGATGTTCGACCATTTTGACCAGCTTGGCAATTCTGTCTCCAATTCGGTATTGCTGGGCGAAGCAAGTTCAATTCGATAAACGCTATATCGAATCGAATTCGCTGAATATCGGACAAAGAACTTTGGTACGCATTATCAGACCGCTGCCAATTTCTTAGATTGGTGTTTCGGAAAAGAAGATTCGAACATTGATTTTCAGCTTTTGGGAGAACGAGGTATGAAACGATTCTTGTTAGGTATTGGTATTGGGTTGGCATCCAGCGGCTTGGCGTTTGGCCAGTTGCTTTCCGGCGGTTTGCCGAATCCGGACGACGACCGACTTTACGCGTGGTATGACGGAAATGAAGCGATCGGTGCGGACGGTGTCGCTGAGACTCCCGTCTGGCCAAACCGTCAAGGAAATCCGGATCGTGACATTGCAAATGGCTTTGGCTTGGACCCGTTTGTGTTGGAGCCAGTGGAAACCGAAAACGGCAATTTGGCCTTACGCTATGAAAACGTAGTAACTTGGCAAAACGAAGAACTATGGGGTGGAGTGGAAGAGGATTTCACCGTCTTTGTAGCAGCTACCGTGCGAGATCCAGCGTTTGCTTATTTCTTCACCGGAAATCGAGGCGGTGGAGAAACAGAAGCGAATGCCAATTTCCAGACGGAAGATTTTGACACGTGGTCATTGAAGTCGGAATTGCGAATTGAAACGGTTGAGGTAGTTGCAGACGAACTCCAATTCCATGCTTTTACGTATACAGGCAGCGATATTGCATATCACTACATCAATGGCGAACTGGTAGGCGAAGGCGAAGTGGGCTTTTCCAGCATGAACGGTTTTGTGCTGGGCGGGCGTCAAAACGGTAATCAGCGAGCGACCGTCGATTTTGCCGAAGTAATGGTCATTGATGGTGTCATTACCGACGACGAACGCAACGATATGTTCACTTACTTGAATGGCAAATTCTTTGGTGGGCCGGCGTTGCTGGGCGATTTTGATTCCAGCGGTGCGTTGGACGTGGCAGATATTGATCTGCTGACGACCGAAGTGCAGTCAGGAAACAACACCGCGGCGTTTGATTTGAACAATGACAACTTGGTTAATGGTGACGATCGTCAAGTTTGGGTGGAAGACTTGCGAACCACCTACTTTGGTGATTCGAATCTGGACGGGGAATTCAATTCGTCTGACTTTGTGGTCGTGTTCAATGCCGGTCAATATGAAGACGGAGTGGATGGGAATTCCACTTGGGCCAGTGGCGACTGGAATGGCGATGGCGATTTTTCCAGTACGGACTTTGTCGCGGCGTTTTCGGGCGGCGGTTACGAAATTGGGCCTCGTGCGGCAACGTCGGTCAATGCCGTTCCCGAACCGTCCGGTCAATTCGGCTTTGTGCTGGCTGTCTTGTCGCTGGGACTTATCGGTCGGCGTTCGCGATAAGTTCGCGAATTCGATGGAAATGATATTGAATTATTCGAACCACGCTCTTGCCGCTTGAAGGTAGAAGCGTGGTTGCGTTTTAATAGGGCTTTCGGCAAGCGTCTGCCGATAGACGAATAAAGTTACTCGCCTTGCTGGCCACTCGGAAACTCCATGGAATCACCTACTACCACAGATTCCGAACACTCGGGGGATCGCTTTCGATTGTCGCGGTGGCATTGGTGGGTTGCAGTTTTCTGTGTGGCAACTACGGCGGGTGCCATATTTCTGAAGTACCGATGGCTGGGGTTCTACGACATTGCAGATGAAAGTCGCTACCAGACAGCGGCTGTCGAACAATTAGACGAATCCACAAGAATTGTCGCGCTGGGTTCTTCTCACTTTCACGCGTCCATTGATCCTCGAGTTGCATCTCAGGAAATTGTCACGCTTTCGCACATGTGCCTAAATTACGAATTGATGGAAGCTATTTTGCGAAAACAAATCGATCGACTGACTGGACTCCAATGCATGTTGGTCGAATTGGATCTCTTCCCTATTTATTGTGATACGTTGAACCAAGTGTCACCGGAATTCCTGACGCTGCATCGCTTTGGTTTATCACCGCAAGATTACGCCCCTAATTGGCGCAAAGAACTGCGACTCGCTATCTACGAATCTGGGCCATTAACTGGACCTTCGCTGGCTCCCAAAGCCGTCTTGAAGCGACTCACATTTGACGAACCGATTGTTCCAGGGTTCCACACCACGGACTTGGTGATGTCGCAAAGCGGGCGTGAACGAGCGGAATTTCATATGTCGATATTTGCCACCCATGTAGTCAAAGGCAATAAGGCGGCGTTTGTTCGGGTTATGGATCTGCTGCAGTCGAAAGGAATCAAAGTTGTGTTGGTCAGCACGCCTCGTCAACTCGATTACTGGGATGGCATCAACAAAGACTACGTCCATGACTACCATCAATTTCAAGCGGACATGCTGCAGCGCTATCAATGTCCTTATTGGGACTTTTCTGATCCCGCGACCCTCGCACTCACCGAGCAGTATTTTCAGGACGGCGATCATTTAAATCGAAGCGGTGCCAGCCAATTCACTAAGGCGATAAACGCTAGATTGGCGGAATTTCTAGCGATCGAATCGGCCTCACATTGATACGAACTATTCGTGCCGCAACGCTTCAATCGGGTCCATCTGTGCCGCTCGATAGGCTGGATACAGACCGAAAATCATGCCCACTCCGACAGCAATCAACAAAGACGCAATAATGGACCAGGGGGCAATTTGTGGAGTCAACTTCATCACTTCTTGAGGTAACGCGCTGACGGCATCGGGAAAGAACTGAGTTGCCAAGAAGCGAACGGCCGACACAAACGGACCACATAGAAATCCCAGTAACACGCCCAGACCACCACCCACGCCGGTTAAGACAACGGATTCGGCCAAGAATTGTCGAATGATATCCTTGCGCTTGGCACCCAAGGCGCGGCGAATCCCGATTTCTCGAGTCCGTTCGGTGACGGTGGCCAGCATGATATTCATGATACCGATACCACCCACCACCAGCGAAATTCCGGCAATCAGCACCAGCAACAGATTGAAGATCATGCGCAATAATTCCGCTTGTCGCAGCAATTCTTTGGGGACCACAATTCCCACGTCATCCTTGGGGTGATACTTTTCAATCAGCGTGCGAATAATTTCGGCCGCTTCATCCACTTCGCTCATGTCGTCCACGCCCAACGTGATCTGGCTCAGTTGAACCACTTCCCCTTCGCGACTACCCGATCGACTGGTAAAGACCATGTCTCCAATCCGAGCTCGCAATGTTTCCAGCGGAATGTATACGTCGTTGTTGAAGTCTTGCGAATCCAAGCTTCCGCCAATGGCTGCGGTCGGATCGCGGGAAAGCGTTTGGCCCACCACGACGTAGAAATCCGAATCGATCTGGATAGATTTGCCAAGCGGATTCTCAAAGCCAAACATTTGCTGCGCTGTGGACGCCGCCAAGACGCAGACGTTTTGCGGAGGCGATTCGTCGCTGTCCGCCAAAAAGCGGCCACGATCCATTTGCAGATGATTCAGTTGCGCATATTCGGCCGAACAGCCAACTAATCTGGCTTCAATCGCCCGATCGTCATAGCGAACCTCTTTGCGAATTTCACGAATCGCCACCGCTCGCTTAACCATCGGAACGTTCGATCGAATTCGTTTCAGATCGTCTCGAAGCAAACCATATTCTAGGAAAAACGACTGCCCGCCGCCGCTGGACGTTTGCTGCGCTGGCTTGACGCTGCGAACGATAATATTGGTCGCTCCCAAATCCTTGATTTGGTTTTGCGCTTGTTGACTAACTCCTTCGCCCATGGCGACCAACCAGATCACGGCCGTCACGCCGATCAAGATGCCCAAAATTGCCAATGCTGTGCGCATCTTGTGCAACAGCAAACTGTAGATTCCCAGACGACACGCTTGAAGCAGATTCTTAAACACAGTAGGACGACTCGCGGATGAATACTCAAAGCAATTTCAAAAGAACGGTGGCTGCCGTTATGGGCCAGCCGGGCCGTTGGGCGGGCCAGGTCGACCGCCTCCGCCCTGCTGAAACCGCTTTCGCAATTCATCGGCTT
This sequence comes from Planctomycetales bacterium, assembly GCA_020426955.1. Classification (GTDB taxonomy): domain Bacteria; phylum Planctomycetota; class Planctomycetia; order Pirellulales; family Pirellulaceae; genus JAGQOZ01. The sequence continues at coordinate 4,304 of JAGQOZ010000200.1, read as the reverse complement.
CTGCCTTGTCGATGAACCCGTCCTTGTTGGAATCCATCATGTCGAAATTGTCCTTCATCGGACCGGGCGCTTCATCCTGACTGATCTTGCCGTCTCCGTCGGTGTCCATTTGCATCAGGTCAAACCGAGGTCGTCCGCCACCGCCGCCAGGTGCACCGTCATCGGTTGGTTGTCCTTGTCCGCCGGGCGGTCGACCTCCCGGACCGTCTGGTCGATTCGACCCATTCGCACTTCCAGATGCATTGCCGTCAGCAGGAGTCGGTGCCGTCCCTTCGCCAAATCGGCCTTTGACGTCCAGCTTTTCGTCTTCATCACCACCGGCTGATTGTTCGCGAGCTTCCTGGACAAACGCTCGAGGATTCCGAATCACTTGATCGCCCACTTCGACCCCCGATAGGATCTCGACGAATTGATCATTGGTCTGGCCCAGTTGCAAGGAACGCCGTTCGGGCTGACCATTTGTTGCTAAAACCCAGCAAAAGTAAGCCGACCGCTGTTCCACCACCGTGGCGACCGGCAGCACAATGATGTCGTTCAGATGAGCCACCAAGATTTCCGCTTCAGCGGTCATTCCCGGACGCAATCCGTCCGGCGTCCCGTCGATTTTGACAATGGTCGCGTATTCCTTGACATTGCCTTGGAAGAAGCTGGTCGCTTCGGGCTGGTTGGCAACGGAAGTTACGCTACCTTGTAATTCACGCCCTTGAATATTGATTCGGGCTCGCATGCCTCGTTGCAAGTCTTCCACTTTGGATTCGTGGACTTTCACTTTGACTTGCATCTGATTCAGGTCGGGAAGGCGAAGAATGGTTTGACGATCTCGGACGGCCGCACCTTCTTCCACAGTGACATTGCCTTGTCCGAATCGTCCTTGTTCGTTGGCGTAGACCACCATGCCGCTTTGTGGTGCAACAATGGTGCAATGCGCCAGCTGTGTTTCCAGTCGCTGTAATTTGCTCTCTTCTAGTTCGAACGCTGCTTGTTCAGACTCCATGGCCGCCTTGGCTGTTTCCACTTTGCTCTGTAGGTCCTCCACCGTTTTCTGTTTGGTGAAGTCCTCCAGAACTCGCTTAGCCGTTTTGGCTGAATTCAATTCCAATTCTGCTCGCTTTACTGAAAACTGCTGGCTCTCGAGTTCCAATTCGCTGATGTAACCTCGTTGGAACATCCGTTCAGAGTATTCCAAAGCATTCTTAGAACTGCGGAGGTTTTCTTCGGCAATCGTGATTTGTGTTTCCGCGTCCTCCAGTTCTTTTAGATACGTGCCTTCCAAGTATTCCTTGACCGTAATCTTGGCCACTTCGTAGTCTTTTTCCGCTTGGATCACGGCAGACCGAGCCTTGTTGTAGGCAATCTTTTGCGTGTTAATCTGATCTTCAATGGCAGACGCATCCAGCTCGACAATTTTGTCACCCTTCTTGACTTCCGATCCGTCCGGAATGATCCACAAGATAGAACTGCCGCCCGCAACTTCACATTTGACGTCAATGTTGTTGGCACTTTCCAGACTGCCATCTTCCGTGACGGTGACCAGCAAGTCGGCTTTCTCGACCGTATAGATGGATAGCCCTTCGGTGGACGTTGTTGTTTTTAGGCCAGCCAATTGCGTTACCGCGACGGCGCCGATTAACAGTATGACGACTAATCCGATGATGAGCCCCGCGATTTTGCCGGATCGAGCGAACGATTGACGGGCGCGCGGCTTAGAAAAAGACGTTTTTGATTGGTGCGAAGTGCGGTTCGCCATGGATTGATCCTTGGTCGTCAGACTGGCAGGCCGTAGGGGAGACGAATCGATGTCACGCGAGCAACCAGTCATTCTAGCCATTGCCAGACGCGACCGGCACCCCGAAAAAAAGACAATGGCCGCCCATTTTCCATCGGCGAGTGGATACGGAAGCCGACAGAAAACGTGGCGACCAAGCATTCACTAACGTAAACACCGCCAAAGGATCTACCGCCCATTCGGCTCAATCCGACGGACTTGGTTCGGGCGGAACCAACAGCGGTGAATTCGCTTGGATATCCGTCGGTTCGGGAGAAATGGCCGTCTCAACAGCAGACGGTTCGGACGCTATGGCCGCTGCTTGGTCGGCTGGCAGTTGATCCACCAACGTCCAGTATTCGTCAGGCAGAGCAGGGGGAAGTTCCAAGCAGCCTGCGGCTTCCGCTTCCACTACCAACTGATCCAACGGTAGGTCCAGCCAATTTCCTTGTTCGTCCAACTGCATCAGGCCCAAGTCACGAACCAGCTGCATGCGACCAGCATAGTAGTTCAACCAAACGCTCATGAAATTGTTCTGAGCGTTACTCAAATCGGACAACGCAGACAGCAAATTTTGAACTGCCGTGGGACCAAACGCACTAGCCGTAGTGCCGGGGTCCGCCGCCGCCGCCGGACGGTTCAATTCGGCTCGAGTAAAATCGACTCGGCGAATCGAAATAATAACCGCGCGACGCTGGATCTCGAGATTCGTGGCCAGCTGATTTAAGTTTCGCAATTGCTGACGAATAGACTGATTCAACGTGTCGTCGAATTGAATCAACCTGCGTCGACTTTGCTGGTAATCAATCAAAGCCTGACGATAGTTGTTGCGTTCCAGCAGTCGAGTCAGCGGGGCGTCGAATTCCAAACTGGCGGTCAACGTTCCGTTGGGGCCTCGGAATTCAACCGGATTATCACCCACGGTGCGAAGGTCGCCGTTTAATCTCACATTCAAGACAGACTGTAATTGATCCGCGTTGAAGGCAATCAAACGATAGGAATCCACCAAGGATGCTCGGTTGTTCATGTAGTCCATGCGATTTTGCCGAGCGATCTGCATGGCACGACTCGATTCCAATTCGATCGGTTCGACCGTGATGGCTTCCAGCCGGGCTCGAGCTTGAATCAGACTTAGCGATTGCGTTTCGTCACTTAGTTGCCGCGTCCAGCGAACGAGTCTCCGTAGTCGTTCTGCGGCCGGTGTGTTGGCCCCGAGGTCTCGGAGTGTGTCCAGTTCGGACTGCAACTTCGCCATGATTTCCGGCCGTTTTTGATAGTCCGCTGCCAACTGATCCAGATCTCGATCGAACAGCTTTTGCTCGACGGGCAGCATTGCCTCTTTGCGCTTATCCAGTTCGTCTGACAATCGGCGCAGATCGGTGTCGGTCTGTTCGAACATAGTCTGATAGTCGGCTAATAGTTCGTTCGCCTCAGTGATCGCTCCTTGAAATTCGTTGACCGATGGTGCGACGGGCAAAAGCCCCAGCGAATCTTGATAGACGGCAATCTGGTCTTGAAGCTCCGTGATTTCCGGTGCAATCAACTGAAACGGACGAATGAATTCGTCTTGTAACTTGATGGCCAAATCGGGCGGCAGGCCAAGTGTGTCCGTCTTAAAGCTGTCCAAGCTGCCGTCCAGTCCCGTGCGCGCTTGCAGCAATTGCGCTCGGAGTGTTTCAATGTTTTGCCGAAATTGGTCCACCTGCGTCAAGTCGATCGTACCCGCATCTAAGTTTGCCTCCAGCAAGGCCAGCGTACGCAGTTGCAGGTCCAAACTGTATTGCGTGTTGCGAATCTCTTGCAGGTTTTGTAGCAGGCCGATGTAACCACCTACTTGGCCCGCACCGCCGCCAGCCAAACCTGTTCCACCGCCCGCGCCCGTTCCGCCCGCGCCACCGCCAAAAAAGCCGCCACCAAAACCGGTTGCTGCGCCTACGCCACCAAGTCCGCCCAGCCCTGTCCCGCTAAAACCCGTCAAACCCGTGCCGCCTTGGAAACCTCCCAATCGGCTGACTTGACCAACACCTAGATTTCCAATGGCAACGCGAGTGTAGAAACCGCGTCGATACCGTTCCAGCTGACGGAGGTTGGCCAACATGCCTCGTTCAGCTCGAGTCAGCGTCTCTAAAGCTCGATCTCGCCCTGCACCACGAAGTAGCGGTTGCACCAAGTTGAAGTTGAGTATGGAAAACGCACTATTCGTATCGGGACCAGCGAATTGCCATACGAACGAATTCGCAAAGCCAACCAACAGTTCTCCGGCGGTGGCAAAGCGTCGCGTCATTTGAAAGTCTGTGGTTGTGTTCAGCGTGTTCGTTTCGCCGCCAGGGCGAAGTCGCCCAACGTGTGCAAACGTGGTGTCGTTGCCGCCGTAGAACTGGGTGTCCAGCCGAAAACGTTCCGTGGTGACATCCAGTGCGGACAGGTAGACGGTTTCCAACTGCTGTTGGTAATCGGGAGAATGCATGTAGGCCAATCGCAGCGCGCTATCCAGCGACAGAACCACTTGACCGCTTTCATCCACTTCGGTGTATTCCGC
>JAGQOZ010000001.1:52859-60512 GCA_020426955.1 Planctomycetales bacterium | reverse complement strand
CGCATCTTCGTTGATCAGCCCAGCAGTTTGCACCGTATTCTGGCCGGACCCGGTTCGCAACATGAAATGCGATGCGGGCAATACAGTGGCAATTTGCAGCCAGTGGCGTCGGTCAATTGGATTTGCCAGATTCATCGTCTTGGTTTGTGCAAACGTCATTTGGCTTGTTCAGATAGTCGTCGGTAATAGGCTTCAATTTGTTTTTCGTAGCCGGGCAAGAACTGTTCGCCGACCACCGCTTGCAGGCGGTTGCGGACTTCCGGCGGTAGGTGTCCCCAACTGCGTTCACTAAACGATTGCCGAACCGATATCCCATTGGCTGATTCTGAGTCACTCGCGTGTCGTCCTGATGCACCCTGCCCTGCCGTTTCTCCGGCAGCGGCTTGTCCCGGCTGCGAGGTCTGTCCAGACGAATTGTCTCTACTGGAAGGTTGCTTGCCTGAACTCTCCGACGAATCTGACGACACCTGAGACAGGAGGGCGTCCAAGCGGTCCAGCACCTGCTGTTGTGACGCAATGGAACCCGAATCACCTAATCGAAGCAACCGTTCCGCCGTCTCCATCTGCTCGAGCAATTGCCGCGCGACATCGACCGGTGGCGAATTTGCGTCTGGTGGCGCCTGGGCGAAGACGTTTGCTGGACCGGGCGTTATCAGCCCCAGCAGGCAGATGCGCACAACGTCGCGAATCATGGCAAGATGTCCTCCAATAGTTGGTCTAGTTCTTCCACTGAACTTGATGCGTTTGGTTTGTTGGCATTGTCTTCAGCGGGATTTGCAGTGTCGGTCCCTGAAGTTGACTGTGGTGCCATCAACTGTTGTACCATTTCCAGCAGCTGTTGTTGGGTGTTGGCCAGCCGTTGCCGAGTGTCTTGGTCCATGGTCCCCGCGTCAATCGCGGCCTGGGTCTTCTTCATGAGATTGCTTTGGAGCGAACGCACCAACGCCAAGTCTTGACGCCGCACGCGAGACGCATTTTCGCTGTCGGCCGCAATGGAGTTAGGCATGTTCGAACCGACCGTGTCGTTCGCTCGAACTGCTTCTGTCAACGCTTCGTCCATTTGCTCCAGCCATTCGACGGCCTGTTCTTGGGGTTGTCGAATCGTATTGATGGCTGCCCGCTGCTGGATGGCCTGCGCAGCATTGGACATAGCCGTTGCTGCCGAGTCGATCGTGTATTGAAACACGGCCGAAGCGTCCCAGGTCTTGCTCCACGCGTTCAGGTCCGTGCGAAGCTGTTCTTGCTGGCTGTGGATGATCTGCCAATCTGACTCCGAATTATCCGTTTGACTCGCTTGCAACAAACGTCGTTGTCGATCTACAAAATCAGTAATGGCGTTTTGTAGTTGCTGATTCTGGCTGCCGGAAGCGGTTTGCCGTGGTTCATGTATGAACAGTCGCAGCAATGCTTGGGCAGTGGCTAAGATGGCGTCCAGTTCTGTGAGGCATCGCATCGTTTGGTTGTTCTGCAGAAGCTGGACGCTGGATTCCAGTCTTCCGGATAACGGTTGCGCTGCCAGTAATGCGTCCGCCTGGTCGGCCAAACGGTTAGTGGACGGGGTCGGCGTCGACGAGTCCTTTGCGAGCTGGATCAATCGCTTCAAATTCTGAAACGCGTCGCGCTGCTGCTGTTGTGAAAGAACCAATTGTTCCAGCACTTGACGAGCGTCTGCGTCTAAATCATCTACCAATGCAGAAAAATGTTGCGATTGAAAATCGGCAACTTGTTGACGAACGGTCCGCTCTGCTTGGTAGAATTCGAGCGTCCTGCGGCGAATTTCCTGGAACCGTTCCAAGCTTCCAAAATCACCGACAATGGACTGCAAGCTCTGGATGATCCAATCTTGTGCGTCCCCGAGTTCGCTGAGCGAATCCAGTGTCTTGTGACGATCTTGGTTCAGTGCCAACCAGCGTTTTGACATTGCCAACTGGAGCGAGAGTTCTGGAATGGCGTGTTTGGAAATTTGGTCTAATTCAGAAACCATGCGTTCCAGCTCGGCCGTCAAATCGGAGACGTAAAGTCGACTATCCTGCAATCGCTCCATCAAACGCTGTGCTCGTAATACCGCCGCTTGATCCCCGCCTTGCAGCGCGGTTGCGATTTGCCCCTGCAGGTCCGCTACGGCCTGCAGTTGCTCGGTGGCAAGCCCGGTCTTGTCTGCTTGAACGCTCCGTATGGCTTGCAGCGTGCGTTGGCGAGCTTGCTGTTGCTGACGAAGCAAATCGCCTAGATCAATTTTCAATTGGTGCTGTGCCTCTCCAAATCGTTGCAATATTTGCACGTCGTCCAAAACGACGACGTCGGCAACTTGGCTGTCGGCCAGCTGTCCGGCCGAATCGACTGCCGAAATTCGATATCGAATCTTTTGCATGGGAAGTTCAACCGGAAAGTCCGCCAAATCAAATTTCATCTGTGCATGAACATGATGCCCTGGCGCATCTGACAGGTCTGAATTCGCGTCAAATGGCTGGTCTAGCGGAATGGGAAGAACATCTTCTAACAAGACAGATTCATCTTCGGCCAAAACTTCGTAAGCGAACTCCAACTGTGTCACTCGGTTGTCATCTTCGACTTTCACTTCCACCGGAATTTTTGCTTGTCGACTGACGTATTCGACTACGCCCACTGGCTGTAAAACGCTGATCGACGGCGGCGTATCGGGGATCACAGTGACTTCCCGACGAGGTTTCAGATGAAAGCGATTGCCCTGCGCGTCTTTCACTTCCAACCAAAAATGAAACGACTCGGCGGCAAGCCAATCTGATTTTGGTTGTTGGGCAAAGTTACGTCCCTTAATAATGGCAATCTTCTTTGATTGCGCCGCTTGTGGTGCTGACTGCCAATGCAGGCGGCAATCGGTAATGGGCTGATCAAAACGTCCTTGGATCTGGAGTTGCGAACCCGCGATAACGGCTGACCCCGCAGACCATGCAAAATGTGGCTGGCCGGTATAATTCGGAGGACTTACTTTTAGTTCGAACGAAAGCAACTTGGGTGGTACTCGTACTTCTAGGCGAATCCATTCCGGCGATTCAAAGTCGCCACCTTGAACCTTGAATAGCTGGGTTTGCTCCAGCCGAGAAAGGGTGTACGTGGCGACCGTATCTTCCGTCCGCATGCGATAGTGACGCAGCGAGTCCGCCTTTGGCACTCCGTGTTCGATGCCTTCTTGAGCGGCAATCAAGGTCACTTCGTCGGGAAGGTGGCCGCGTGCATCTGCCACTTGCAGTCGCACCGATTCACCCTTCGCCACAATCTGCGGAAAATCCTGAAAGACCAGTTGGTTCAAGGTGGGCCACGGAATATTTCGCCACGGTTGCGACAAACGTGCGACGCCAGTTGTCAGCTTGTTGCCACCGGCCAACAGGCCAATGGAGGTGATGACCAGCGAGACAATCAACATCGCCAGCGACAGTCGAAATGGACGCGAATCCAACGCGTCCTCCAGCGGCAACGGACGGACTGTGTTCTCAAGGTTGGCCACCACTGCTTGACGTAATTCGCGGGAGGTGTGATCGACAGACGTGGTAGCGCAATCAGAGAACGCGACGGCCGAAGTCAAATGGTTGCCCAGGTTCGGAAAACGCCGTTCAATCCAGTACGCAACTTCAACACTGCTGGGCCGCAATCCGATTACAGGCAAGATCAGCCGATAAAACGCGACGCCCACGGACGCGACAAACAGCAGCGAGATAAAAGAACGCAGCACGCGGTCTTCCGGTTGCAATGCAAAATCAATTCCGATTGCTAGAGAACCCGCGGCCACCAACGCGACCAGAAACCAACATGCCGCTCGCCCCAACATCAAGCGGCGGGCAAGTATCCCGATGCGTTCCAGGCGAATGGTCCAGGGAGTCATTTATATTACTCCTACTCGTTTTCTCAGGATCCACTCCAACGTCACAGCCACACTGAACAGCCACACGATGGGCCATGCGTTCCAGAGTGGTTTGGGCTGTCGCGATTCCTTGAGAACACGTTTTCCGGCAGGCAGTTGTTCCAATATCGTCTGGGCTTCATCGTAGGTGGCAAATTGACCATTCGTCAATTTCGAGACATTCGCTAGACTAGCGTGGTCGGCTACCGTTTGCTCCGTTTCCAAGTTTGATTTTACCACGCGGAAGACGCAAGACGGAGGTTCGCCTGGTAACGTAGGTCGAAACAGCGTGGCCGAGTATTCTCCCGGGGGCAGTGACGTTACGCTACCGTCAAAGACATTGGTCATACCTTGCCGAGTTAACGCGACGTCGCGAACCGTTTTGTTCGAACGAAGTCGGACCGATACGGAACCGTCGGAATTACCTAATGCCGCAGCGCGAATTGTGGCCGTGATGCGAATCGAATCGATGTCGCGGAATTCAGTTCGCTCGACTGACAGTAGATTGTCACTCTCTTTGTGGAGCGACGCGTCGGCCAAGAACCGTAGAGACTGGAGCCAATAAGCCGAGTGACGCTCCCATTCAGCCGGATATTGCCATCGCCAAGTGCTGTCAAAGGCGTGGTATAAGACTTTGCCAGCGCCATGGTAGTGCAAGGTGATCAGCGGAGATGGTGCGACCGACGGGTCTTCCGGCTGTGTTTCCGCCAAGATCCTTGCGTCTGGCCGGATGGTGGGAATAGGAGATTGCCAATACGAGATTGGAAGATTGTTCCAACGCGCCAGATGGACGCGATCACTTGTGCCGAATCGCAAGTGAGCAGCGTTTGTCCCGGTGGGCGTCAAGCGAATTCGAAAGCTGGATGTCGAATCGGCGGAATCGTTGTTCACGGTCGTGAGTGAAAAGGGCAGTAAACTGGACAGCGGTGTGTTGACGTACTGCATGGGCAGATGCAATGGACCGGCACTCATTACCAACCCGCAGCCTCGCACGGCAACTGCTTGTTCTATTCGCGCCATCGTTTGTTCGCCAAGAATTTTGGGATGGGCATCGATCAAGACAAAGACGTCAATCTTTTCAAAGGCGTCGTCGAATTCGGGCAATGAGGATCTGGCTAGCCGGTCTGATTTGACGTAGTCAGCATCGGCGTCCTGCAAAACGACCAACAGGTCGACTGGATTTTGAGCCTGCGGATCGGGAAAAATCGTTCGTTCCAGTGCGTGCTTGAGATAGCGATATTCATACGAAGGCTGATCCGCAACAACTGCGACCGTAAGCGTGGCGTCTCGCACATCCACCACGACATCTTGCGAATTGTTATGCGGTTGACGGTCTTGTTCCGGCGCGTCAAATTGAATGCGAAATTCGTTACGCCCCAAGCGACTCAACCGATCGGCAAGTGTGACGGATTGCCGAGACTTTGAAGTCAACGTGATGGTCTGGCGATCCGCAATGCTGTTGTCGTGCGAACGTCGCAAAATGACTTCCATTTCCTGGCCGTCCAAACGCTGGCTTTCCATCTGCACTTCGAATGTACCCACGTCATTCAAATAGGCAATCGGTTGAAATTCGACCTGCTGAATCGACGCGTCTGCTACCGGCGTCGGGTCTCCTAAACCGATGGTATATACCGGAATCTGATTCGCCAAAGCCGATTTGGCCGCAACATCCAGTGCCTGACCCTCAGTGGTGACTCCATCGGATAATAGAACGATGGCTGCCGTCGATCGCGCTCGCTGAAGCGATACCAGATTGGCCAACCGGTTTCCCAGGTCGCTGGCGTCGCGGTTCGCTTGCGTTTCCTGCAAGTCCAAAGAAATGGTTCGCGAGGCTTCACCCGGCATGTTGATTTCACCGTCCAGCGTAACCAATCTCAATCGATACGGTTTGTCCAAATGGCGATTCAAAATTGCCTGTTGAATCAGCTGTTTTGCCAACTGGAAGCGGTCCGTTTTCGTTTGATTGTTGCCGCGTCCAACATCTTGATTCCGCATGCTGATGGAATTGTCCAGCAGCACCACCAAGTCCGGCGGTTCTGTTTCCAGGGGCAGCCACGTCCATTGGTAGAGCAAGAAAATCGCGAGGCCGATCGAAAAAATCCGCAGCGACGCTAGCGCCCATTTAATCCAAGCGGCTCCTTGAATCGGTTCGCCTTGATATAGCTTTACGACAGTGAAGGTCGCCACCAGCGCGATCAAAATACTCAACCACGCCGCCCAGGGTGCGGAGATGCGGAAATCCCAGTTACCGCTGAGGAAAAACACAGTTGCTTGATTCATCCTAAGCACCTCTGCTCATGCGATGTGCCAACCAGGAATCACCAACCAAGGTGACAATCAGAAGCATGACCAACCAGCGAAACGGCCAGCCATTGGGCTGTGACAATACATTGTCGGCCACCGAATTGTCCGGAGGATTGACTTGTATGCTGGCGGGGATAATTGACAGGTCTACAGGGCGCAAGTCACTTTCGGTCGAATCTAGGTTCACTGCAAAATCTACGGACTGTTTTCCACAAATTACTTGATAGATGCCCGGCACAAACTGACCGCTGCCGATGATGGACGGCGAGAATTCTGGGCGAATTGCCACGTGAAAACGACTTCCGTCCCAGGCGTCGTTGACTTCGCGTTGCCTGCCGTTGGGAGTTTTCAAGATTAGCTGAACGTCGTCTTCGGAATTGGCTGGCATATTGCCTTCCAGATTGTCGAACAGTAGGACGTTGCGGTGTTCTCCTTGTCTGGCTGTCGCGTGACGAACCAACTGATGCACCATAGGCGGAAAGCACGGAAAGGCCGGCCATGCCGACCATGCTTCCGTTGAATTGGATTCAGACGGCGTGGTTTCCGGAAGTGTCATATCGAGAGCCACCCACATGGTGCGCCCCGCGTGAAAGTCGCGTTCCGCAACTGCAATCGATCCGTCAGAAAGGGCCAGTGACAATTGGCTGTCAGTCAGAAGCTGCGCGCTGACATGCGACCAGATCGGTACCTCTAGTAGAGATGCGTTCGGAAAATTGGCAAACGGCTTGACCAGCGGATGAGCGTAGTCGTTGGGTTCGAACCGAATGTCGCTGCGCGAAACGATTTCGTTTAACCGAACGGGAACCAGCGAATTCTCCCGACGACTGACTTGCCATTGTCGATTCCATTGTGATGGATCCGTTTGGTTCCCCATCACAAAAATCGCTGCGCCGCCGGTTTGCACGTAACGGCGCAATGTTTCGATTTCTACCGAAGAAAAACTGGCTACGTTCAATACAAAGACGGCATGAAAATCATCCAACGGAACGGAACCCGCTTCAGCCATGGCCAACACGGTTACTCGGAATATCCCAGCGCCGGCGATCGGCTCTAACGCCGCTGCCACGTGCTTAGACGCGTTGCGAGACCCTTCCAGACACAGAATTCGCTGGGTGCTGAGCACCGGAACTACCAGCCACCGGAGGTTGTCCCACGGCAGTTTGTCGTCCGACAAGGATACCACCAGCGTTTGGTCTCCTGGGACGGAAAAGGAAACGGGTATTTCTATTTCTGACGTTGCGAATGGTTCCAGTTCCACGGCACGACTTTCCACTGGATTTCCCGCCAATTCGATGGACAGCGTCGTCGTGGCTGGTTGCGAACCGAAGTTGCGAACCGTAACGATCACGTTGGTGGTCGCCTGTTGAAAGACGGTGCCGTGCGTACTGCGGATGCCAGTTACCGCTAGATTCGCACGTGGCGATGGATTGTTGTCAACCGGCGTCATCGAATGCACGGCGACGGTGGCTTGT
>JAGQOZ010000001.1:50009-52761 GCA_020426955.1 Planctomycetales bacterium | reverse complement strand
TCTGAAAGGAACGCTGCCAATTTGGTTCCTTTGCCTCGGACCACGTCTGTTCGGTCAGATCGGAAAAGAAGACAACGCGTCGATCTTTAATGTCGGGTGCTTCACGCTGGCTCTGCTGTAACACTCGCAGAATCAACGTGTTGGCGTCGGCCAGGTTCGCCTTGCCAAATTGCAGCTGTACTTCTTGTACTGTCTGCATGAATTCGTCGCGGTCCAATGTTGGCGTTTCCACGATCGCTTCCGATTGGGGGCCCAGCACGATCAAGGAAAACTGATCGCCAATAGGTGACGATTCGACCATTGTTGCCGCTTGCTGTTTGGCCTGTTCTAGCAATGCGATACCGTTGTCGGTCGTCCAGCCCATGGAATAACTGGCGTCCATGACCAAGATCCAATGGCGATGCGGGGTGGCCTGAGGTTCCGTGGCCGCAGTATTCCAAGTGGGTTCGGCTAGAACGCAAGCCAAAAGAAGGAAAACCAACGACCGGACTAATAACAATAGCCACTGTTCCACTTGAATGCGCCGCGCGTTTTTACTGGCCGCCGTCATTAAGAAATCAATAGCCGGGAAGTCGACTTCGTCGTAGTGCCTGCGATTCCAAAGATGGATAGCCAGTGGGATCAACGCCAATAGTCCCCACAACAATAACCATGGAGACACGAACGTCATGCCCCAACACGGGACAGTTCGCTCCCGGCAGATTGCTAGATTCCAGAAGTACTCCATGGTCGTTCGTCCGATCTGCTCAGGCAAACATTCTGGGCAACAGGAAGCTCGCCACAGCCTGGTCCACTGCCTGTGAGGAATCCCATTGGTGAAATTCGATGTGTGACTTGCGGCATTGCATTTGGAGTTGGTGCTGGAATTCTTGGAAAGCGTTCAGATATGCCTTGCGTAACGCAATCGGTTCGGCAATCACTTGTTGCTTGGATTCAACGCCTCGAAATAACGTCGTGCGTCGAAAAGGGAACGTACTTTCACTGGCGTCCAACACCTGCATGGCCACTACGTCGTGGCCGGCGTGAACCAGCCGATTCAACCCATCCATGGCATCTGGGATTTCAACCAGGAAATCACTGAGCACAATCACTAGGCCTTTCTTGCGAATTCGGTTACTAAACGAATGCAACGATTTGCCAATGGACGTTTTGGGCTGCGACTGAGTTTGATCCATCATCTGCACGGCCTTGTCCAAGTGCCCCCAACTATTCCCGATGCCGCTCCACGCATCCAATTCTTCTGTGAAGACGCCTAGAGACACGGCGTCTCGTTGTTCAATGGCCAGCCACGCCAGTACCACTGCCAAGCGCTGAGCGAATTGTTGTTTGGATTGTTTTGATTCTGCACCGCGAAATTGCATGCTGCTGCTAAAGTCCAAAAGTAGATGCAAGACCAAGTTGGTTTCGTCTTCAAACCGCTTGACGTAGTATTTTTCGGTTCGCCCGAAGACTCGCCAATCGATGTGCCGTAAATCATCGCCCGGCGAATATTCGCGATGCTCCGCAAATTCAACGGAAAAGCCTTTTTGGGGACTACGATGCCGTCCCGCTACATATCCGTCCAAAGCCTTCGCGACTCGCAATTGCAAGCGATTCAGCTTAGTCAGTGTTTGCGGATCTAAATGCTTTTGCAATGGTCTCACTTCGCGATCCACCTGCGACAAGAGAAGTTGAATTGATCACGTTTTGGATGATATCGTCTGCGGTAATGCCTTCCGAGTCGGCGTTGTAATTGGTGCGAAGACGATGTCGCAACACGGACGGCGCCAACGCGCGAATATCGTCTTCACAAACGAACAAACGTCCGTCCAAGGCGGCCCGCGCTTTGGCTCCCAAAACCAAATACTGGCTCGCTCTAGGTCCCGCGCCCCACATTACATACTGCTGCACGAATTCGGACGCAGCGGGTTGATCCGGACGAGTCTGACGAGCGATCCGCACGGCATAACGGGCAATGGGGTCCGCCACCGGAACTCGACGGACCACTTGGCACAGCATGGCAATTTCGTCCGCATCCAATGTTGCCGCCACGGAATCGGCATGGTCGGACGTCGTCCTTTGCACAATGGCTAACTCTTCATCTTCGCTGGGATAATCGACCAAGATGTTCAGCATGAAGCGATCCAACTGGGCTTCGGGTAACGGGTACGTACCTTCTTGTTCAATTGGGTTCTGCGTGGCCAACACAAAGAACGGTGACGGCAACGGATGACGCAATCCACTAACCGTCACTTGTTTCTCTTGCATGGCTTCCAGCATTGCGGCTTGGGTCTTGGGCGGAGTTCGATTGATTTCGTCCGCAAGAATGATATTGCCAAACACAGGGCCCGGCACAAACTTGAGTTCTCGATGCAAACCGTCTGAAGACTGTTGAATCAACTCCGTGCCGGTAATATCAGATGGCATCAAGTCCGGAGTAAATTGAATTCGACGAAAGTCCAAAGAAAGCGTTGACGCCAAGGTGCGAACCATTAGCGTTTTGGCCAGTCCCGGCACGCCAACCAAAAGGCAATGACCCTGCGAAAACAGCCCGACCAAGATTTCGTCCATGACGGCTGTTTGGCCAACAATGACTTTGGATAATTCAGCCAAGACATTACGTTTGGCCAATTGCAGACGCTGTATCGCCTGTTCGTCAGACATTTGGGAATCGGCCGAGTTGGGCATGCAGGTATCCGAGCTACGAGTTATTGTACGACGCCGCGTGTATGGGCGACTTCGCGCGAGTGCGAACAAACGGAAGTCTTTCCTT
>JAGQOZ010000001.1:0-49910 GCA_020426955.1 Planctomycetales bacterium | reverse complement strand
AGAACTATCTTAACACATCGACTACTATTTTGTGTCTAGACCAGTTCGATCCGCTAAGACTTGAAAGCAAACCAGTTCTTGGGCCGAAGCAACCAACAGAAAGTCTTCCCAGACCAGCAAATGTCCCGCTTGAACGCCAAAATCGGTTAATGAAATTTGCTGCAATGGCGTTGCCAGCGAACAGTCCCAAACCTGCAAAAAGTCACCTCGATCCGTCCGCACAGTCCACAATAACTCGTCCCCCAAAACAACGCCCTTGCCCCACGCGGATGTTTCTGACATCAAGCTGGTGGGCCACGGATTGGTTTGTCCGGCATCCGTTTTGATCATCAAGGCCGGGCCGCCGGTCGCGGAGTTAATCCACCACAGACGTCGCCCACTGGCCATCAGCAAGGAATGGGTGGCACCCAACAAATGAACTGCATCCAGAGTTCCCTTCGGAGTTTTGGTCTGCCACAGGAATCGCCCTGTCGCTGCGTCCAACGCCAAGATGCCGTCAAGATCTGCCGGCGCGACAAACAAACGCCCTTGATGATACAGCGGAGCGGTCAAGTTGCGTTCACTGTGCCAAGGTCGTTCGACTAGATTTACCGGTTGCACTTCAGATCGAACATAGCGATGCATCCACAGCATTTGTCCGTCATTTGCATCCAACGCCGCAATGATGCCCGTATCAGAACAGACGAACAGCGTTTGATCGACTAGCGTAACCGTGCGATGCGAAATCTCGTTGGTCCTCGCCGAAAAATAGGAATGCCCGGAACAAATCTGCGACTTCCACAACAAACGATCTTCCGCATACGCCGCCAACCACAATGACGGCACGCCGCCACTTTGCTGTAACGCCACATAAGCAAATTCGCCATCAATGACGGGCGTTCCCAAAAAAGCAAACGAGTCGTCCCAAGGTGCAATAGGCGAATACGCAAGCTTGCCTTCAGCGGCCAAATCCAATTCGACAATTCGGCTCGGGATTTCCACACCGGTGATCGAGTTGGCTTGAAACGACACTGGATTTCCCATCCGAGCGACCAGGCGTTCGTTTCGAACCGCCAGCGAAAACCGAGCGACTCCGGCAGCCTCCAATGGACGAATTTCACTTCTGCCCGCTTCTGGCAACGCATAGATCACTCCGTCATCGGATGCCCACGCGAGTGCTCGGCCGTCCGCCAATTGTAACGCTCGCAACGTCAATCCATCGTGAAAAAAAACGTTGCCTTGGTGCACCGTCGGGAGAACAGACAAGGGTGATTCTCGTGATTCACCGACTCCTATTTCGATCAGATTGTCCATGGCCAGGCTCAACGCAGTGCGCTGAAATGGCGAGGGCGACGGGTGTCGCCACAGCAGACGCAAGGTAGTCTGTTGTCGCCAGTCCGGAACGTCGCTCGCCGTTTCAACGGAAACGGTGTTGCCGGCAATGGTCGGCAATTGCTGCGGCCATGCGTCCGCGGCGTCGATCAATCGACTCAGCTGATCCAATAACAAACCGTCCGTCCCCGCAAAGGGTGCTCGAGCATCCGGCCACTGCTGTGCAAACGTTTGAAAACGCATCTTCGCAACCTCTGTCTGTCCATTAAGCAAAGTCAGCAGGATGGAACGAGCCGCTATTTCGGCTGACCGATCAGAAATGCGAACCGACACTTGAAGGCGATTCCAATCCAACGCCAACTGGATGAGTCGATCGGCTCGTAAACTATCCGCTTGCGAAATCGCCAAGTCAATCGCGGCCAACAATGCATCGTCCCAAGCCGAAGCTAACGGATGCTGGCGAATGAATTCGGCCAGCAAAGCCGGTCGATCGATTTGCGGAGTTCGTTGCGAATCCATGATTTCCGCCCATCGAGCGTTCGCTGCGGAATCACCACTTCGCCGAATTTCTTGAACTACGCTTTCCGCTGCTGGATCCGTCAAGAGCTGACGCGACAACGCTGCTCGCAAAGGCACGAATCGCTCGCCACCGTTCGTTGAGCCCGTTCCCACCATGCGATCACCAGATCGAACGATCAATTGGGCATACAGCACACTGGCCGCGTCCGTCTTGCCTGAAGTAATCAATTCGTGCAATCGCTCCAGATCGGTCTGGTCGCGGCCATCCACTTGGTCAATAGAGGCGCTAGCGGGCGGTTCGGCGAAGACTGGCACTGCCAACAACGTGCTTGCGAACCACCAGATTGCAATTCGCATCAACCGCGTCATTCGTTTGTTCCGTGTCTCAGCTTCATTGCTTAGCGTCCGTCCCAAATCCCTCCAGGATTCGGCCCATGCCAAATGCTGCCATACCCATTACCATCATCAGCAACATATGTGCAAGTTCGTCTCGCCCCAGCAGCCCCATCAGCTCTAATAATATGGCCAACGGCAGAAGGCATAACGCGAAGACTTGCAGTAATTTTCCAAGCATTTTCATGTTCACATGGTACGACAACGGAGGCGGTTTGCCAATTCACCGTACCGCATAATACACAATGGATAAGATCGACATATTGACATATCGAAGGTTGCGTTTGTCGCCGGCTACGTTACCTAGTGGCCGTTGGCCAATTGCTTTAGAATCTGTGTCAGGCCGAATTTTGAATGGTGGTAGAAAACTGAATTCGAGTAAGAAGCGATGAGTAACTTTCCGACGTTGTTTCGTCGAGCGATTTCGTTACGTTGCCCTCGGTGTGGCAAGGGCAAATTGTACGAAACCTGGTTTCGCATGTTCAAAAAGTGTCCTGAATGCGGTTTGGTTTATGAACGAGAAACCGGGTTTTACTTGGGGGCCATCTATTTCAACTACGGGCTCACGGCGCTGATTATTTCGATTGCCTATCCGTTGCTGGTTTTCAAGTGGCGATATGATTCGCAGCAAGTGTTATGGGGCCTGTTGGCTTTTGCGGTAGTGTTCCCACTGCTGTATTATCGTCGCGCTCGTAGTATGTGGCTGGGCTTTGATTTTCTGGTCGATCCGCGCAAGCTGCAGGAAACGGAAGCTCAAACCAAAAACTAACGCTCCTTGCCAGAACGGTTTGTCATGTCGAGCCGCTTCAAGCGAAAGATCAAAAAACGTCCTCGTTTTAAACGACGCACTTCCCACGGTGCGCCGCCCGGCGTTGTTTCGATGGCGCCGGCTCCGGCACTTCATAACGATTTCCACGTGACGTGCTTTAATTCGGATGTAGTGACCGAAAAACAAGTTGACCAAGTGGTCGATTTTCGAACACACCTTTCTTCGAATCAGATCACTTGGATTGATGTTCGCGCGATCGCCAGCGGGCAAGCATTGACTGATTTTGCAGCGCAATTTGAGATTCATCCGCTGTCAATTGAAGATGTCGTGAATGTGCATCAACGAGCGAAAGTGGAGACATATGATGACTATTTGTTTGTCGTCGTTCGCTTGCCATTGCCTAGCGAACCGGGGCAATCGGAACAAGTGAGCCTGTTCATTGGCAACGGCTGGCTGATTACGCTGCAAGAGCGACCGGACGATTCGTTTCAAG
Organism: Planctomycetales bacterium; assembly: GCA_020426955.1. Taxonomy (GTDB): domain Bacteria; phylum Planctomycetota; class Planctomycetia; order Pirellulales; family Pirellulaceae; genus JAGQOZ01. The sequence goes on along the minus strand of JAGQOZ010000001.1, from coordinate 46,425 downwards.
CGATCCGGCAGCGAATCCGCGAAAATGCTGGCAAGATTCGCAGCCAAGGTGCCGATTATCTGGCGTATTGCATTTTGGATTTGGTGATCGATTCCTACTTCCCCATTGTCGATCAATTTGCAGAACGAATCGAAGACTTGGACGTGCAGATTTCAACTTCTAGATCTCAACACGTGATGACTAAAATTCACGATGTTCGCAACGAATTGCTGGTCATGCGCAGGTCCATTCGACCTCATCGAGAAGCCATGTTGTCGCTGTCTAGAAACGCGTCGGAATTCGTTCGCTCCGATACGCAATTGTATATTCGCGATTGCTATGATCACGTGATCCAGTTGATGGATATGATGGACATCTACTGGGAAATGTGTTCAGATCTGCGCGACTTCTATCTGTCGATTGTCAGCTATCGCATGAACGACGTGATGAAAGTTTTGACCATTATTTCGACGCTGTTCATACCGCTCAGCTTTATCACGGGCCTGTACGGCATGAATTTTGACACACGTTCACCTTGGAATATGCCCGAGACGCAATGGCGCTTCGGCTATTTCAGCGTGCTGGGAGGCATGGCCGTCGTCGCGGTCGGTCTGCTGTACTATTTCAAACGCAAGGGCTGGCTGCTGGAAGATGGCCAATTTGAAGATTCCAACTAATTTCAATGTATCATTCGAACAATTACGCTTGATCTCAGGCGAGCACCAGATGTTCTAGCCAAAGACGATTGCCCAACACGCCATCTGTGCTCGTGTCGAACATGGGCGTTCACGGCATCGAACAACGACAACCAGATACCGAACGATTGCGAGCAATCGGGCCTACCCCGCCGCGAGTCTCGATGGCATCCGCAAAACTAACTTGCTGCACGCCAGATCTTTGCGGTAGAATTAACACCTGTTCGGGCGGCCGCATCAATTAAATCGGCATATCGCCCCAGCGAAGCGTCTCGGCTCAACGGACAAACTATCCCGCCGTTTCGCTACGCTACTAGTGGAATAGTTTAATATTCGTATTTAGGAGGCCCATCCTGCCGTCGAGATTGGCACCGACTGGAACCTGTCGATCTCTGGTGTGGCACGGCGGCAAACTTGATTTCGGTTGAAGGAGAACAGCGATGCTGCAGTCAAACTTTTGTGTGTTTGCAGCCTGTGTATTCGCAGTTGACTTGGGCGTTCTTTTCCCAATCGATGCGCATTCCGCAGGATATATTTTCAAAGGCGAGTTTGCGCCCACGTCCCGAACCGTCGATTCTTGGTCCGCACCATGGTCGCCAAGCGAGCTGATCGGAAAAACGTTCACCCTAGCGGTGTCATGGCCTGATGATTTGGGTGTCTCTGTGTCGGACGAGCAAACAGGTGCCGATTATCGGGGCGTCTATAGCAGTGACGCAATTGAGGTTTCCATTGATGTGCCGGGGTTGGGTTTTTCGGTGAATCCTCTCACACCTCAGTGGCAGGTGTTCAACGATACTGGATTGGACTATTTCAACGGATCGCCGTTACTGTCAGGAGATGAGCTGCGACTTAGGAGTCATCTTTCTTGGTTTCGAGAAATCACGGTTCCTTCCTGGGAGCCTCCTGTGTCGTTTCCGTTTTCGCAGTCAGAAAGCACACTCAGTTTTTCCACGGAGTATCTCCTATCCCTACGCCTCATCGATACCACCGGTGTGAACCTGTCGGACGACTCACTACCGACGCGAATTGATCCCTCTTCATTCGAGAGCGTTAAACTGGAATTCAGCCAAGTTGTCCCAGTTGCGGGTGGGGACGCAAGACCCATTAGCTATCAACACTGGATTGGCACGGTCACATCCATCGTGGCCGTGCCGGAACCTCCAGCCCAGTGTTCTTGGTTGGTTGGCATCGTGGTTGTTCTGTCGGGCTTCCGACGGAGCATTCACCGCAAAGGTCATCTAACCACCGGTTCGACCGGAGTAGCAGGGAACACTGAACGATAACCATTGGTGGATGCCCGCTGCCCGGTCAACCCTAGCGTTGAACTAAACCACTTCACTTGATTAGCGTTGATACTTTTTCGTTTAACGTTTTGCGGCTGCTAGGCATCGATCGGCCTCAGGAGCCGCAGAAACATTCCATTTTTCGTAACGTATGTTTTGGGCTGCCCAAAACACAACTTCAAAAGACGCCGACCACCCGGCAGCAAAGATAAGCAGGAATCGAAATTGTGACTTCATCTCAAAAGAATAAGCTAATCGCAACCAATGCAGGCGTATGGGCGACAGCGATAATCGCGTCATTCATTTTGCCGTTAGTCGCCGAATCGCTGTCCTCGGGGCCTGCCAAATTTCTCGATTTGCTGTGCTTCGCTTTGCCACTTTTCGCGGGAATGATGGCTTCGACATTTGTGATCAGTAAATCCATTCCTGAAACGGCATCGGAATGAAATGTCCAAATTCGTGAATAGCTTGATGCCGTCACATTTAGGCGATGCCTTGGATGCGGTTGAGCTTGTTCGAAAAACAGTTGCAAAAGTTGCTCGCGTATCAGTCGCGGTGTAGCCAGAAACAACTCGACATCACAGCAGCGAAGCATGTTGTTGGAGTCGTGGAGACTTAGATTAGCCTAGGTATAACCAGTCGCAGAATCTGGTTGGAATCCGTATTTAGGGGCCATGCGTTTCGGTGGAAGAAGAAGATCTTGGCAAGGCGTAATCATCTGAATGCCTGAGCTGTTAAGTCAGGCAAACATTGATTGCCTTTTGTTAGGAACTTATATCTTGCCAGTTGCGAAGTTGCGCTTTTTCATAGCTCGCCCCGTACGTGAGGTGAAATTGAGTGTTTTTATGGTCCCTCGCTGACGCGCGCTAACGCGTCGGGCTAGGAAATCCCGCCGGAAAACCCAAATGCACAACGTCAAAACTGACGCTTCGGGCTAAGAGAATCCGCCCGGAAAACGCAATTGCGCAACTTCAAAGTTTCCAATGTCGGAATTTTCGGCCTTCTGCAATAATAATGGCATCAGATTCTGCTTCGGCGCCTGAAATGGCTGTTTTCGCAAAGGACAATCGATTGAAACACATTATGCCCAGCAAGCGGTTCGTCAAGTTGGAAGAATTGGAGTCTCGTCAACTTCTTGCGGCCGACGTCGCGCAGCTATGGCCGCCAGCCTGGATGGATTCCGTTCAAGATATTGCTCCTGTTGCTAACGCAAGTGACGGTCGAGTTCTTAAGATTGTGGGTGGTGGTAAGGCGGACGCAAACCAGTGGCCTGGCATTGTGGCGCTGACGCATCTGTCCGAGGACCATTTCTGTGGCGGAACACTCATTGCGCCGGATGTCGTGGTGACCGCCGCGCATTGCGTGGAGGCGGAAACGCCGGATACCATGAAAGTGATTTCAGGACGGTATGATCTGCGAACCAATGACGGAGAAGTCTTGCCGGTTGATTCGATCTTTATCCATCGAAATTGGAATCCAGTTACCAATAGCGGCGATATCGCCATTCTGTTTTTGACTGAACCTTCTTCGAGTACACCGTTCGATTTTGTTCGAACCAATCAAACTTCGTTAACGGCACCCGGCATCATGGCGCGAACCGCCGGTTGGGGAGCAACGGAAAATGACACGTCGCCACCCGAATTGTACGACGTGGAAGTCCCGATCATCTCCAACTCCGTAGCGAATCAAGTGAATTGGTTGGCAGGCGAAGTGTCCGCTTCGATGCTTGCTGCCGGTTCGACTGGGAAGGACAGCTGTCAAGGTGACAGTGGCGGTCCGTTGGTGGTGCTCAATGACGAAGGTGACTATGTCTTAGCAGGGATCACCAGCTGGGGCATTGGCTGTGGCGAACCAAACAAGCCCGGCGTGTATACTCGCGTTTCTTCTTATGCCAGTTGGATTGAGTCAGTGGTCGAGCCATCGAGCACCGGTGTCCTGCTGTTGGAGAGTGCCACGTTGTTGGCCTACGATTCTGTTACGGTTCAGGTAAATGACTTGGACCTGGCGGGACAGGGAAGCGTACAGTTGGATGTGAATGGATCAGGAGGGGATCGCGAAACCATTGAATTGCCTGAAACGTCCCCCGGGCGGTTTCGGGGAACGGTGTTGCTTGCCAGTGGATCGGGCACCAACGGCAATGGAATTGTAGAAGCCGAAGGCGGGAATTCGGTGGCATTTGTCTATCGCGACGCCGACGACGGTACGGGGCGGATACGCAATGTAACTCAGCGAGTCACCATCGTTGGAGATGATCACGGCAGCGAAGCCAGCACGGCTACTTCGATAGAAACAGGCACGACGAACGGGGTGATCAATTCAGGCCGAGACACAGATTGGTTCGCCTTTACACCCGAAGCCGGTACAACGTATCGAATTCAAACGGTTTTGACGTCGCTGGGAGATTCGGTGTTGCGAATGTTCGCTCCCGACGGCACGACGAAACTGGGTGACAACGACGACGTGGGTTCCAGCTACGCGTCTCGTTTGATTTGGCAAGCTCCTACGAATCAAACCGTCTACTTTCAAGTTTCCGGCCTGCTTGGCAGCACCGGAAGTTTTCGTCTGAACGTTTCCAAATACAGCACGGTCGACGACGTTGGTAATGGTATTGCCGATGCAGCACTGGTGGAGTCGGGAACGACTCTGGCCGAAATCAATACGGCCGCCGAGCCAGACTGGTTTCAGCTTCCCGTATATGCTGGTGTTAGTTATACGTTTCTGACTCGGCTGACATCGCTTTCGGACAGCTACCTGCGTTTGTTTGACGAAGACGGTTATCACGTACTGGCTGAAAACGACGATTCGGGAGCTGGATTTGCGTCTCGGATTGAGTGGACCGCAGAACGTGATCAGGTGGTTTACCTGGAAGTAACTGGGGTCAACGGAACAACAGGTCGATACACGCTGGTGCGCAACCAGTCCATCCCCGCCGATCCCTACGAAAACAATGATTCTTTTTCTGATGCGTTCGATTTAGGAACCGACGACATAACACTTGCCGACATGACCATTCACAGCAGTCGCAACGACGACTGGTTTCGGTGGACATCTCAGCGAACCAGTGACGTGGCCTTGTCACTGACTTCTCACGCGAACGAAGGGAGCATCGCGTTTGAAGTTTTCAACGATCAAAACGAATTACTTCACTCCATTCCTTCAGCAGAAGGTCTGGCGGAATGGACTGTGTCGACGGAGCCGGGGCAAGTAGTTTACATTCGCGTGTTTGCTGACGTGGGAACAACGATACCCGGCTACGAATTCTCTATTAGGTATCAGGATTTGGGATTCGAACCAGGCGATGTCAATCAAGATGGCGCCGTGAATGTGGCGGACGTGGATGAACTGTGTAACGCTATGCAGTCCAACAAGCCGGCGCTGCAATTTGACTTGAATCAAGATGCCGTGGTCGACCAGTTGGACCTGGATTATCTGTTGATAGATGTCCTGCAGAGTGGCGGTGTGGGAGACGTGAATCTGGACGGCGTTTTTAATTCCGGTGACTTGGTTGCCGTGTTTTCCCTTGGTGAATACGAGGATGGAATTGCGAGTAATTCGAAGTGGAGTTCTGGCGATTGGAATTGTGATGGAGAATTTGATTCGTCCGATTTTGTGATTGCTTTCCAAGACGGCAGTTATTCGGCCGCCGGCAAGAAAGTGTCGCCGTCAGAGGTCGCCGATTGGGCCAGTGCTATGCAGGATGACAGGCAGCGACTGCGAGTAACCCATGAATGATAAAACAGAGAATTCCATTCGACTGGACCAGTTTCTGAAACTCTGCGGCCTGTTTGCCACCGGCGGTCAGGCCAAGCAAGCGATCCAAGCTGGGCAGGTGCTTGTGAATGACGAGGTGGAGGTTCGGCGGCGGCGTAAGCTGGTTGTGGGTGACGTGGTTCGCTTTGAAGGCGAAGTATTTGAAGTAGACGTGGAGTCCGAGTCAGAACCAGAAATGCTGTGAACCGAATGGAACAGCGACCGAGCTTTTCATCGATCTAAACGGACGTCTTTTCAGCGGCTTTGACGGAAACCGTGAACGTGGACGCTGGGTCTTTGCGAGCCTTCAAGACCTGCAGGTAAAAATAGCCGCTCAGGCTTCCAAGGATGATAAACGGCATGGACATCATGAAGCAAATGCTCCAGAAATATCCTTGGATCAAGTTGCCGCCATTCTCCGCTATTGCATTCTTGCAATTAGGACATGCGGATACTCCCGAGGCAATCGCCAAGACAAATACGATTGAAAATAGTTGGCGATGGACGGCAGGGCGACAATCAAACATGTCCAATCTCACTCTCTGGCGCAAAAAATGACAACCCATGAAGTATAGGCTATCCGCCTTGAACGGGAAACAGTTGATACAGCATTAAATAGACGACAACTCCGGTGATGGAAACATACAGCCAGATTGGGAAAGTGAACTTGGCAACTCGCCGATGCGCCGTCCGTTTATCTTTTAGGCCCAGGTAGATGGTGGCCACGGCTAGGAACGGAACTGCCGCTGCCAAGATGACATGCGTAGCTAGGATTCCCAAGTAGATGTATCGGACAACAGCCGGAGGATAGTCCGGAAATTTTGTGGTCAGATGGTATGAATGATAGATCAGGTAACAGACTAAAAACAGCACTGACACGCCAAAGCAAGCCAGCATCGTCTGTTTGTGTTGACGTTCGTTGCCTCGCCGAATTTGGCGGTAACCTACGATCAACAGGATGGTTGATAACAGGTTTAGAGACGCGTTGACATGCGGGAATTGGCGAACGAATTCTTCGGACACGAATTACGCTCCTGTATCGCTATTGGCATCAGCGGCGTCACCCGATTCGGATTCGTCCGTTTCGACCGCCGGCCCAGCGTCCTCGGCATTGAAACCTTCAAATTCCGAATCTACGTCCGGTTCGGCTTCGCTTTGACCAAGTAGTTTGGCGATATCCTTTTTTAGCTGCAGCGCCTGTTTTGGCTGCAGTACGGCATACGTACCGTAGATTTCTCCTTTTCGGTCAAACAAAACGACTTGATCAGAATGCGTGTATTCTTGCATCGGTAGCCGAAGAATATCATTGGCTACCTTCTTGAGATATTCGAAATGTTGATCGGTCAAGAAGTACCAAACGTCCGGGTTGGCATCGAATTTCTTTGCGTATTCCCAAAGTGCACCGGGCGTATCCGTCTTGGGGTCGCACGTAACGCTAATGACTTTCAGGCCTTGGTCTTGAAACTGCCGTTGCACGTTGCCCACACGAACGTTTTGTTGAAAACAAGACGTCGGGCATTTTGAAAAGAAGACACTGCCAATCCAAACTTGCCCCTGCAAGGATTTGGAATCAAAGGGCTTTCCTTGCTGATCGGTCAGTTGGAACTCCGTCAGGATCCCCTCTGGCGGGACGTATTCATCGTCAGGAACGGATATGCTGCCCCCTTCTGTGATGGGCGAACGATTGCAACCGGATAAGAGTAAAAACGTCAAACCACATGCGGCCGTCAACCAGAATTGGAAACTCTTCATTTTAAATCTCCTGCGGTGCGAGTTCGAGCAATTGCGGTTGCCGCTGCAAACATGATTGACCCGAATAAAATTGTCACGGTCCAGCAAAGCGTGACACTGGGCATCCATGCATTGGATTGTTCGATGAATACACGTCGTAGTCCAGCCACCGCGTATGTGGTGGGATTCAATAGCATGACGATTCGCAAGATCTTTTCGCCCATCGTAAGCTGAGTCTGCACGTCGGGAATCGGAAAAAATGCGCCGGATAGCAGCCACATAGGCATTAGCAGCACGCTCATGATGGCGTGAAACCCCTGAGTGGAATCTAGTTTCCAAGCCAGAACAAAACCCAAGCATGTCAAGCCGATAGCAATCAAGGTCATGTACACAATCGAAAGGGCGATGCCCACGACGGAAATCTGGGAAACCAGCAACAGCGAAAGCGCAAGAAACAGGATTGCTTGGATTAATGCAATCAGCGTGCCGCCCAGCACCTTTCCCAAGACCATTGACCACGTTGGAATTGGCGCTACCAAGACCGATTGCAAGAAGCCTTCATTGCGATCTTCGATAATGGAAATGGTGGAGAAAATAGCGGTGAACAACAGGATCAGTACAATGGTGCCAGGCACATAATATTCGCTAAACGACTGTCCTTGCATTTGAAAACTCTGATTCAATCCAGTTCCAAACAGCAGCCAAAACAAGACGGGCTGTCCGACTGCGCCGACAACACGGTTTTTTTGCCGAAAGAATCGAACAATCTCGCGTTTTGCCAACTGAAAGGCAACACGCCATGGACTGGCGATAGCAAGTTGACCGGATGGGTAGGATGAAGACATGACAGTTCCGCGTCTTTTGTTATTCCCAAAAATGGTGTCCCGTCTTGGAAATAAAAACATCTTCCAACGAAGGTTTTCCAAGACGAATGGCATGGATTCGTTTGCCAAATTGTTGCATCAGCTCACTAACCAAGCGATGGCCATTGGGAACTTCCAAGCGAATGGTCGAATCAATAACTTGCGGCTGAAGACCAAATTGGGCGGCAATACACTCGCCCAGTTGTTGCGGTTCGGTGCATTCAATTTGAATGGAATCTCCGCCAACGGAAGCTCGCAGATTCTCCGGTGAATCATTCGCAACAAGGCATCCTTGGTGAAAAATGGCGATCCGATCCGCTCGTTCCGCCTCTTCCAAAAGATGTGTCGTGAACAGGATAGTGACACCGGCTTCGTTCCGGAGTTTTCCCAAGTAGTTCCACAAATCAGCTCGTACGCCGGGATCCAATCCAGTACTCGGTTCGTCCAGAATCAGCAACTGCGGATGATGCAGCAATCCCTTGGCCAATTCGACGCGACGGCGAAGTCCGCCGGAGAGTTTTTCAGTTCGCTCGTTGGCTCGATCCGTAATGCCCAGACTTCGCATTAATTCGGCTTCTCGGTGACGCAGTAATTGGCCTCGAATTCCATACAGCGACGCTTGATGACGCAGGTTTTCCAAAACGGTAAGCTTTTTGTCCAAGCTGGGCGACTGAAACACGACACCAATTCGCTGGCGAACCAGATGTGTTTGCGCAGTCACGTCCAGGTTGGCAACCTGAATTCGCCCCGACTGGATGGGCATCAATGTAGAAAGCAGCCGAAAAAACGTGGTTTTGCCGCCGCCGTTGGGGCCTAGGACCGCAAAAATTTCACCGTCCGGAACCGACAGAGTCAAATTGGACAATGCCTGTCGTTCACCATAGCGGTGTGAAAGTGAATCAACATTCACCATGACAGACATTGGATCAGTAAACTCGCGAATTAATGGGAATGATCGGCGTCCGAACTGTGGCCGGAATGCGTATCGCCGTCCGCGCCGTGATGTTCTGGTGCCGGTTGAGCAGCAAAGGTCCAGCGTTCCTCCGAATACATGCGTTGTCGTCGCCCAACATCGGGAACCAACATGCAAACCAAGAACACTGACATCATCATGGCAGGAATGGTCAACACGTATTTCCAGTTGGCTTCCCATTTCAAATGCATGAAGAACATGATCACCAGCATGGCTTTGCCACACGACACGGCCATCATGCCAGCCCAAGCCACACCGGGACTGCTGTCCATCAAGCTTGATTGAGCGAGAATGACAGACGTTGCGGTTAAAGCCACAAGGCACCCGAACACGGTCAGGTAAGTGCCGGTGCCACCGTGGGAATGGTCGTCGTGTGCGTGATGATCTGACATTATTGAAGTCCCATAAAAGGATTGGTTTCGATTCAGTTCAAATTAGAACAAGTACAACAACGGAAACAGGAAAATCCAGACGAGGTCCACAAAGTGCCAGTAAAGGCCCGTGTTTTCGATAAAGTTGGCCTTCGACTTATCCAGTGTTTTTCCCAAGATCAAACCAAACAGAATCAACCCGACAATCACGTGGATTGCGTGGAAACCAGTCAACAAAAAGTAGGTACTGGCCCACATGTTTCCACCCGGAATTCGCATCGGAAGAATGAGCGAACTTCCCTCTTCATGAAAATACTCGTTCAGTCCGTGCTCGGCATTCTTGAGTAACTCCAAAGTCCCAACCCGATCCGCAATCAGCGCCTTGTCATTGGGCAACGAAGTGCTGAGCGAAGTAATCTCGGCCAATCGCTCGGAATGATCTTCACCCGCTGCTGTCTTCTCTTCCAGCTCCAACTGCTCCTTTGACAGATCCCGCAACTGTTGTTCGACTTCAGATTCTTGCGTCGCCAACTCCGCAAGTTCCTGATCAATCACTTCCGAACTGGGACCGCCGCCATGACCCGCGTAGATGGAATTGGCAAGGCCGTCCAATAACTGCTGTTGCATGGCAGGTGAATCGGCTTGCGCTACTCTGCGTTCGGTCCAAGTGGCAAGCCCCGATTCCAACATGGAAGCTTGGCTAATCTCTTCGTCCAAATGCGCAGGAATGTCCTGTTCGTTCTCCTGGAGATGTGACTTTTCGTTCTCCAACGCAATCCGTCGGTCCATTAATGTTTTACGGACCGCAGCCGCATAGGTGACATCCGCTTTTTCATAAAGCAAACTACGAGGCCGCTTCGGATAGATGCCATGAGCAAACTTGGCGCTGTACTCATACGCTTTTACTCCCAGGAACAAACTTCCCAAAGCAAACGTGATCCACAGCATTAGTTTGGCTTGTCCCGTTTTGTTCGCTTTGGCGGCTTCCAGGCAAAGGACAATGGAAACGCTGGAGCAAATCAGCACAAACGTGTTGAACGCACCAATCGGTTCGCTCAAATGCACGTCAGCCGGAGCGGGCCAAGCAGGAGCACCAAAACGCAAGACGATATACGTTCCGATTAGTCCGGCAAAAAACATGATTTCCGTGGAAAGAAATAACCAAAGGCAGAGCTTGCCGTTGGGTAGCGGCAATGCAGGCTGATATTCCAAATGCACATGCCCATGATCGTGTTGGTCGGTATCGTGAGACATTTTGGTTTTCAATTCCTTTGACTAGATCACTATCACACTGGCCAAAGTCAAACTGGCAAGTTGCAGTGGCAAATACACAAGTGAAAATCGAAGCAGCGAACGAGCCGCACCTTCGTTTAGATTCTTCGAAAATTGAATGGACAGGTAAAGCTGGTATACGCCTAATGCCATTGACACCGCGACGTATCCGAATAGTCCGATGGAACTGGTAATTGTGCCGCCCGCAGCGACCGCCGCCAGTAATGTTGCTACCGCCATTCCGATTGCCAGGCGTCCTGCAGACTTTCCTGTCGGATCGGTAACGGTCAACATTTTCACATCGGCCGCTTGGTAATGTTGTCGGTATAGCCATGCGATGGCCATGAAATGAGGAAACTGCCAGCAAAACATGATGGCAAAGACCATTGCCCCGGTGAAATCCAGTGTTCGTCCCGCCGCAGACCAGCCGATCAGTACAGGCAACGCTCCTGGAATGGCACCAATGGCCGTGTTCCAGGACGTTCTGGTCTTTGCCGGAGTGTAGACAAACGCGTACAGGCTCCAGGTGGCAAACGCCCAAAACGCAGCGGCCAAGCCAACATTAAACCACAAATACGGCATACCAATGCAAACCGTCAGTGTTGCTAAACCAAGCACTTCCCATCGCATCAAACGCCCCATCGGCAGTGGACGCTTGCTGGTACGTGGCATTCGAGCGTCAGTACTGACTTCGAACAATTGGTTTAGCATACTGGCACTCGACGCGACCAATGTCGTTCCAATCAACGCATGCAGCCAAGTCCAGAGCACCAGGTTCGAACCAGCACCGATGACTGTGGCGAGACTAACGGTCACTAACACCAGCACTAAAATCTTAGGCTTGGTCAGCTCCACATAGTCTGCCATCCGCGAGCTCGTGACGGTGGCTTCCTGGTCAACAGACATCAACGAAGTGCTCAAGCTACTGCCCCCGTTGATCGTTTGATTGACACGCTGATGGCAGACGTTTCGTCTGCGACACAATGGTATGAACGTAGCCAGCTCCAGAAACTGGTTGCCACCAAAAGTGACCCCGTGGCAACATGACCGGTTACGACTATACCTTTTGCCAAACTCTGGGCTCGCACCAGAAATCCTGCGAATCCAGCGTATTCCGGCAAGAACGTGGGCCAGCCGTAGTTAACGGTCCAGGTAGCAAGACCCAGTCCGATTTGTACTAACGTCAACGCCAGTAAAGCGGAAGAAGCATATTTCGCCCAAGCTTGTGTGGACTTCATTCCACAGAGAAAGACCCAGGTCACGCGAAGGACAATTGCCATCGCCAACAAAACGTGAGCGTACGCGATGAGCTGAAACTGGCCGGGAGTTGTCGAGTGGTCAATGTGACGAACGAACGAACCAAGCACAAATTGTAGATACATCATGCACATCGTTAGACCGAAAAGGCCGGTCAGCGGACTTCTGGACACCAATTCTTCACGTGAAGGATTGGCAGTCCACCAATTCGAAGTTACGGCCACCAGGCCCACCGTTCCGCAGAAAAACAGCTGTCCCGTACAACTGTGCAACCGAGCCACCGTGGTGTCGTTCAAAACAACTCGAAGCCCGCCCAGTCCACCCTGTGCGATCACTGCAATCAAACAGCCGATGGCACACGTTTTAATCAGACGGGAATCATGATTCACGAATGCGGAAATCGCAGCAGCAATCGCAATCATGCCCACGGCTGCTCCCAATAGACGATGCCCGTGCTCAATAAATAAGTCGAATGGACCACTCCACCAAGTGGACCAAGGATACAAGAATAAATTGTAACCATACGTAGACGGCCAGTCTGGTACCGCCATTCCCGCGTCATAGGTAGTTACCATCCCCCCCACCCAAATCAAAGGAAACGTAGCGCAGGCCAAGCCGATCGCCAGACGGCGAGTCCATACGGAGGCTACAGCGTTACTCGTTCTACGGTTGGACATCTATGGGCTTTAGTGCTCGGGCACTTCGGTCGGGTTTTCAGGAGGCGGTTCAATTTGCGGATAGTGGTTCTTCGTTGCATCGGGATGACCATATTCATAGGGGCCTCGATAAACAACAGGCTGGAAGTCAAAGTTTCCATGTCCCGGAGGACTTGGAGCACTCCATTCCAAACTGTTGCATCCCCAAGGATTACGGCCCACGGGCTTTCCGAAGAACAGACTGCTGATGAAGTTAAACGCAAAGATAACTTGGGTTGCCACCATGCCTATCGCACACCAAGTCATAAACCGATTCATTGGCATCAGGTGCTGAAACGTATCATAGTGATAGGGATCTGCAAGTCGGCGAGGAAATCCTACGGCTCCCAATACATGCATCGTGAAAAACGTTCCGTTCAGGAAGATGAATGTGAGGAAGAAGTGCACCTTACCCAACTGCTCGTTCATCATACGGCCAAACATCTTGGGATACCAAAAATAGATGGCGCCAAATACTGCCATCGCCGTACCGCCAAAGAGAACGTAGTGGAAGTGCGCAACAATGAAGTAGGTATCGTGAATGAAGATATCCACAGGAGTGGCCGCCATGAAGATTCCAGACAAGCCACCAATAATGAACATCGACACGAATGACAACGAAAACAACATTGGAGTTGTAAACTCGATCTTGCCACCCCAAATCGTTCCTAGCCAGTTAAACACTTTCACCGCACTAGGAAGAGCAATCATCATTGTGGAAACCATAAAGGTCATGCCCAGCACGGGATTCATCCCCGAAACGAACATGTGGTGTCCCCAAACGATAAAGCCAAGCCCGGCAATTCCGGAAATCGAGTAGACCATCGGCTTGTAACCAAAAATCGGCTTCCGAGCAAAACAGCTGATAATGTCCGAAACCATTCCCATCGCGGGAAGGATCATAATGTAGACCGCTGGGTGCGAATAAAACCAGAACAGATGCTGCCACAACAAAGGCTGCCCGCCGCCACTGGCCGGAATCGAATTGTTTACGATAAGGCCCTCTGGCAAAAAGAATCCCGTCCCCAACAAGCGGTCCATGACCTGCATAAAGCCAGCCGCAGTCAGAACAGGCAAGGCAAACGCTTGCAAGATCGCCGTAATAAACATGCCCCAAATAGTCAGTGGTAATCGAAACATCGTCATACCAGGAGCTCGCATCTGGATGATGGTCGTCATGTAGTTGACGGAACCCATCATCGACGAAATCCCCACAAACGTAATGCCAAGCAACCACAGCGTCTGCGCACTTGCACTTCCCGGCGCCGCTTCATTGACAACCGAAAGCGGCGGGTACGACGTCCAGCCTCCGCCTGCTCCATAAGGGGCAGTGAAGAAACTTGCACCAATCAAGAAAAACGCGGGCCACATAAACCAATAACTAAGCATGTTCAGCGTGGGAAAAGCCATGTCATCCGCACCGATCATCAGGGGAATCAGGTAATTCCCAAACGCTCCCGCAAGGATCGGAATGATCACAAAAAAGATCATCACCGTTGCGTGCATGGTGAATAGCGTTGTGTAGAATTCGGGAGAAATCTGGCCTCCTTCGCCTGGAAATAACATCTTGCCGATAATCGGCATGTTCGTCCACGGATAGGCAAGTTGCCACCGAATCCCCAACGCCAACAGTCCGCCAACAAAGAACCAGAGCAATGTAGAAAACAAAAACTGCAGTCCAATGATTTTGTGGTCACGCGAAAATACGTAGGTCGAAATGAACGAGGCATGAGTCGCCGAGGACTCATGTTCATGTGCGTGCGAACCGGCCGTTATGCTGCTCATTGTTTATTCCTCTTCGCTTAGGGCGAAAGATGATTCTTGTTGGATACGCTCTTGATCTGTTAGCCATTGATCAAAGTCTTTGCGAGACTGAATAGTCATACGCCCCTTCATCTTGTAATGACCCCAACCACATAGTTCGGCACAGACAATATCAAACGAACCGACTTCCTTTGGTTTGAACCAAACCATCTGCTTCATCCCTGGAACTACGTCTTGCTTTAATCGGCAATTCGGCAGGAAAAAACTGTGCAAGACGTCATCGCTCTTAATCTGCAAAACGACTTCTTCGTCTACCGGCAGATGCAGATCATTGACGGTATGCACGTCGTCCGATGTGCCGACCACACCGTCTCGACCAGCGTAGCGAATACGCCACTCAAATTGTCGACCCGTGACCTGCGCAATTGGCAATTGGAATTCGACCAGATCGTCTTCTGTATTCATACGGCCGTCCGCACCGGCCAATCGAGTGCCCGGTCGATCGATCTTTGCATCTGCCCAAGCATTCATCTGGTAGATGGCAATAAAAAGTAATGTGGCAGCTGGAATAATAGACCAAACCACTTCCAGAGTGTGGCTACCATGTAAGAACCGAACAGGCCCCAAATTCTTTTCGCCATCGTACTTCCAAAGGAACCAGAACAAGGCCAAACTGGTACCAACAAAAATAACACCCGTCAAATACAAAATCGTATTGAACAGATTGTCAATGACATAACCTTTTTCGGAAACGTCGCGAGGCAGCCAATGGTTATGCAATGGCCAAGAATCGGTCATCATGGCCGCGGCAAATACACCGACTCCCAACACTGGAACTGCCAGAAAAAGTAGACTCCAAAATCGTCCCATAGTTTTCCTCGATACTGATCACGAATACGCTGAGGTGGCCAATTCCAGTTAATTGCGGTCGCGTACGAATTCAGGCATGTCCGCTGGTTGACTCAGCGACTGGTACGGAACTGACAGCACAAAATTCACAATGTCCCAGACGTCATCGTCGGTCAGCTGACTCGATGCGGCGGGCATCGGAGTCCCGTCAATTCCATTTTTCACTCGCCAATAAATATCAATCGGGCGACGACCACCGCGATAAACGCCCTGACGCAAATTGCGAGGAATGATGTTACGAGGTGGCAAACCGCCAGCAGTTAGATAGGCATCCAACAATTCCGCGTCTGCTACCTTGGCGGCCTCGCCAAAGAAATCCTTCGTCCAATTATCGTAGTCCGTCGTCTGCCCATCACCCAACTGCGTTGGGCCGTGACATGTCACGCAAGCTCCAGCGCCATAGTAAAGTTGTTGACCACGAGCAATCGATTCGTCTAATTCGCTCTGATCGAATTCGGGGCTGGAGAAATCATAAACCGGATCACGTCCTTCTGCTTCGGTGGCCGTCTCACTTGCCGACGTCCACTCTTCGACAATCGCCCCCAGGATTTCGTCCACCAATACTTCCTTACTGAGCAGCTCAGCTTGCGTTTCGGTGGTTTCCTCCGGCGTTTCGTAGCCGTAATCGCCACTTAGACTGATCAGGCTGCGTTCCGTCTGACCTCGTAGAGCCAAATATTTGACGTAATCCACGATTGCATCAATTTGACCGGAATCCAACATTTCCTTAAACGATGGCATGGCCGTCCCGTTGATTCCGTTGCGAACAATCCGAGTCAGATCGTCGTCTGTCGGCCGATAACCTACGGGTGTCGACTTGAATTTGAAGGTCCCCATGCGGAAATCACGAGGATACGGATTGAGGAACTTAGCTGTAGGGCCGTAACCGTCACCGGTAACACCGTGGCAATGCGCACAATGCTGTCGGTACAATCCCTTACCGGCCTCGTAATCCTTGATTACTGGCCCCGCCGCCAAGTGCAGGTTCTCGACGCTCAACACATCGGAAACACCCGCATCTTCGCCACCCGTTACCACAGGCAAATCCGGCGTGCCGAACATAGCGGTCAAGGCCGTATAGACATCTTCCTGTCGTTGACCGGCGAACTTAACATCTAGCTCTCGCGAGATCTTCTCCATGTAAACATTGTTCACGCGAAAGTCGGGTGATTCGGTACCGCAACCAGTCACCAAGCCAATCATAGGCATAGAGAGGAGTGCCCAAAAAATACGTAATCGTTTCATTGGATTTGATTCGCCTAAACTAGTTAAACATGGCTGCAGGTAGCACAACATTCAGCTCTTGGTCCTGCGATGGCTCTAGGGTCATTTCGAAGCGGCCCTTCTTCCACGTCTCTGCAGAACCGTTCACTTGAAGATCACCTTTGATACCGTTTAACCGTTCGTGCCAAACTCGAAATTCTAGTTCGACTCCTGCCGGCAGATTCGGTATTTCAAACGATCCGTCCTCTGCCGTAACGGCAAAGTATCCATCGTTGCGAACTAATAAATACGCCGTCATCCAAGGGTGAATACTACACGACATTTTTTCCGGCGAATTCAGCTCTTTTGAAGCCACAAACGGAACACTCTTGCCTTCCGGAATGGTTTGATTGAATGTTGTGGAAACCTTCAAGTTGTGAGCAACCGGATCGCTGTTCAGAACCGTCATCGGCTGTCCAGTTTGAATGCCAACGACGTGGGTCAAAAAGACACATTCTTTTTGGTCAAAAATGACTTCATCCGTGCGTCCCGGCTTCGCTGAATCATGCACCCAATCTTCATTGACACCATTGGCAAAAATGACGATGTTCGCCAAACCTCCATTGGGGCCCACGGCGACGTCGTTGGCAAATACATCCTTGCCACCCGGTGCGCAAATCGCCGGATCTTTGGAAATATCCAATTTGATTTGAGGCGGTGGCGAACCGTCCAGTGCAAATCGGCCCTTAAGCGTTGCATAGCCGGATGGGCCAGCTTCTTCTTGTTGGTCAGTTTCCGTACCGGAGCCGCTGGATGCCAGCTTCGTACGAAGCTCTTCTACGGCAGCCGAATTCACTTGGACAAAGTCGGCTTCTGGCGATCCACTGCAACCTGCAAAGAACGCAAGTGGCAGCAAGGTGCATATCATCCAAAATCGCTTCAACATCAAACGGGCTCCTGGTTTCACGGATCAATGCTTACTTCAATTCCGCCGGTTTCACAAGAAGCTCGCCGAGATCGGTTTCGCCTTCCTTCACTTCCAGCTCTAAACGTCCGCGTTTCATGCTGACCTTTTTGCCGTCCATGTTGGCTTCTTCGACATATCCCGTTTCGTGGTAGAACTGGAACTCCCATTTTCCGACGGGCAGGTTCTTGATTTCGAAGTTGCCGTCAGCGTCACTCACTGCGGAATAGGGATGTTCCAGAATCATCACTCGCCCCGTCATCCACGGGTGGATCGAACAACTAACGTTTGCTGGACGACGTTCCGCCTTCTTGTAAACCTGCTCGACCTTTGAATTGGCCTGAATAATTGGATTGATCGGAGGGTTAGAAGATGTGTCGACCTTGGCATTATGAGCAATCGGGTCCTTGTTGCCAATTTCGAGCGTCTGGCCCACTTGAAGAATCACAACGTGCGGTTCAAATCGGCACCCTACATTGTCCATGACAACCGGTTTCTTGACGGCTTCTTCGTAATCCGGATGCGCCTTCAGTTTGTCATTCCGTCCCAAATTCAAGTACACCATGATGTCTCGAATGCCTTTGTTTTCTTCATTGACAACCAAAGTCTCTTCAAACAATGGATTGGCGCCACAGACTGCCACATCTTTGGTAACGGTGATTTTGGATGCCGATGGCGCATCTCCGTCAAGAACAAAGCGACCCTTGATTGTGCCCCATTTTTGGGCAGAAGCACCGCTTACAAGCATTAGGCTCAAGGTAACTGTTAATAAAATCTTTTGCATCGAATTCTCCTCTCTGGCAAAAACAACGGGTCCGTCGGTGCTTTCGCCGTGATCAAATTCCCAGCGTCTTGGCTGGACTAGTAATTGTAACGTTACTCGGATTCTCCGTCCGGATTCTCGCTCGCTTCTGTAGACGGAACCATATCCGAAATCGAAGTCTTGGATTGCGTGTATTGACTAAAATTCATCAGCAAATCGACCAATGCATCCAACTGCTCCAGGCTAGTACCATGATAGAGATCTTGGCTTACTCCGCCCAGGTTTTCGGCGTTGGTGTCAAACTTAATATTCACCGGCATTGGAGTGTAAGGCAATATCTGAGCCGGGTTGGCAACCCAACGTTTTACGTAATCGGGACGAAGCCGCTTCTCGACGTCTGCAAGGTTTGGTCCAGTCGACCGGTCACCTCGTTTCGGATCGAAATCCCCGACGTAATGGCAAGTTACACAGTAGTTCTTGTCAACGACAATATTCATCGCGTGTTCGAAGCGAACGTTCGACGATTTGTCAGCGTTTTCGGATTCACCCGAGGCAGAAACATATTCCTGGTTCAAGCGATTCAACCGATTCGTATCGGTCGCTTCCTCGAATTCGTAAGGATAATTCGCGTTATCTCGAGCTGCAAAGTAGTGGACAATGGCGGTTGCTTCGTCGGACGACATGTTGAATTTGGGCATTCGCATAAACACACCGGGGCGAATGGCATAGGGCTCCAGCAGGAAGTCGTGCAACCAAGCTGCTTGCACCTTATTACCTTCGCCGATCAGCGGCGGCGGCAGCCAACCCCAGACCTGAGCGGCTTCTGCACCTGAATTCCTTTCTCGCTCAATCTCTAACGCACGAGGCCGCAGCCAATGCGTCAAATCACCTCCCACGGAAGATCGTTTATTGACAATTTGCTGGGCCGGAATTTCTAGTGGTGACAGGCCAGGCTGGAAGACACTTCCATCGATCAAACTCGGTTCCCAAATATCGAACGGATATAAATAATCGTCGGGATTGGTTTCGGCAATATCCTCTTCATCCAGCTCCGATAAAGGCGTGCCGTCATAATCAAACACGGCAAAGTTACCATCGTTGTTTAATCTAGGCATGCCCTTGATATGAGCCGTTACCAAATTGGTGAACGAATCGGCTTCTGCTGACGCGTTTAACTCGGCACTTGGCACGGAAACTTGCATGAAAGGAAACATGGTTGCCAAGTCTGGGGACTGAGGCGGAATAGCACCTTTTTCAAACTGCAATTCCCACTTTTCAGATTCGAAGAGATGGCAACCTTTACAGTTGTATTTTTCAATGGCCTTGCTACCCGCGATCATCGCCGCTTGCCGTTCATTGGGATGATAGACGAATTGATGAGCTGGCGGATCGGCAACCAAACCCAATACAAACGTCACAACCGCTTCTCGTTCTTCTGGATCGAACGGGAACTGTGGCATTCGCAAACGGTCGTTGTAGGAATCTTTCAATTCGGCCTTTTGATAGTCGTAACTACGAGGCTCCTTAAGTTTCTGCCAAACAAAACCAGTTCGATCGTGCTCTTGAAGTTTTTGAACGTAGTACGATTCGTCAAACTCGCCGTCCGGGGGAACGTTGCCAGCATCGGAATGTTCTTCCGCAGAATGTTCTTCGTCGTGATCTGCTTCGCCATCGGACACATGAGCACCGTGCCCATGCTGTCCTTCATGGAGGTATTCCACAATATGTTCGAACGCAATTTTGGACGGTTCCTTGCGGCCCCAATCTGCGAGCGCCGCACCAATCGGTTTTGCATCTTCAAAGCCGGGAATGTCATGGCAAGCATAGCAACCGAATTTTCCAATAGTCTTCTCGCCGATATACATCAGCTTCTTCTGAGTATCCAATTGGTCACCGACCAACTGCAGCTCCGCACCAGAAAGCGTTGCGGCCACTTCATCTGGAATGCGTCCATTGCTGATTGCTTGTTCAGCGTCGCGAATGAAAATCTTGGACTTAAGATGCTCTAAGACCAAGTCATTCAGTGCCGCTTCGTCAACATTGAGCCCCTTTTCGGTCGCTTCTGCAACTTGCCAATCCGTGGTGGATGAAAGCAGATATGCCGCGATATCGGCTGCGGGATCGGTCGTGTTTCCGTCAGTATCCTGGATAGGTTCCAAGATCAGGTCGGGCATGCTGGTTCTAGGGTGATAGTTAGACGGATTTTTGAGCCAATTGTACAGCCACAACTTTGCGTCTGGATTGTCATCCATGGCAAACTTGTTGCCGATGCCCGTAAGGTCTGGTGCTTTGGTGGCCTGAGCATACGGAAAGTCGTCGTGCTGATGGCACGCCAAGCAACCTCGCGTCTCAAACGCCAGCTTCCCTCGTTCAATCATCTCGGGATCGTCGCTGATTTCGACCGACGGTGTTTCCGCTTCATACGATTGACTCATTGTTAACAGGAACTGAACGGTCCCTAGAATTTCGATCGGTTCGAAACGTTCTGAAACAGCGCGTTCTTCTTCGTTCAAGTGATCCCAGTGGCCGAAAAAACGAGGCATTTTGGTCGATGGACGGAAATGCGATGGGTCGCGAATCCAGTCGTATAAAAACGTCTTGCCATTTTTAGCCCCAATGTGACGCAGGCTAGGCCCGACCTTTCGCATCGTCCCAGGCGACTCGACGTCATCCAGAACGGACGCCATCTTGTGAGAGGTGGTCGTCAACAACGGTGTGTCCGAAGCTGCATCCGTCTTGATGAATTCACGAAGCTTACGTCGGACCGAAGTCTGTTCAGGGTGTTGAACCAGCGTTTGGATCCAATCCTGTTTTTCCTGATCCAAAGCGGCGAAAGCAGGATCCGTTTTTACCGCCGCAGCCGCAGCAAAATAATTGGGCTCCAGTCGCATGTCGGGGCCAATGGACGCGGGACCATTGTAGCCATTGATTTCATGGCAGCCGAAGCAACCGTACGACGTAATGAGGTCATAGCCTGCCATTAGCTTGGGTGCCGGCGCTTCGGGGAATCGTTCACTGGGACGCAATTCAACCACGCTGTGGTGACACTTCAAACAAGCGCTTTCCGCAAAACGAGCCGGAAACATGGGGTAGATCCAGTGATGGTTGTTAAACCAACCGTATTTATCGATCCATTGTTCTTCTTGACGAGGATTGCTGGGTGAATGCGAAACCCATTTGAAGTCGGTAGCCGAGCCTTGTCCTTCGTGGCAGACAGTGCAGCCAAAAACAGACAGCTTATGAGGGCTAAGCGAACCGACGAAAAGGTCCAACCGAGGATGGCTGGCAAAAGGATGCGGCAAGCCTCGCAGCACCTCAACTGTCAACGGTTGCCCGGGTTCAAAATCCGTCAAAAGCAATCGCGTGGCCTGTTCTTCCGAGAAGATCTCGTTCCCAGAAATGCGAACAATGATATCTCCAACCTGGATGCCATTCGATTGATCAGCCGATTGTGCTCGAGCCGTCGCTGCCAGTGATTCTGGCAGTACGTTCTTAACGGTTACGTCATCGAATTCGACCAAGCCGCGAGCAGCGAATTGAAGGCCGTAGACGTCGACCAGAGTTGCATCACCCGCAGGCGCGGACTGCGGGGTTTTCAACGTCAAGCGTGTAATATGCTGATGTTCGTAGGCGGGCTTGACAGCGGAACCAGGTGCTGTTTTTTCCACGTTCTGATGACAAGTAGTACAGCGATCAAATCGCCGTACCTGACGAAAACTTCCCATTGGCTGAGTCAGGCCATCCGTCCATAAGTTTTGGACCTTCAATGGCGAATTGAATGCGTCGAAAATCGGCAATTCTAAAACTCGTTTTCCCAAGAAAGGGAAGGTGCTAGTGAAGTACGTCGCGTCACGTTCTTCCAGCGATGTTTTCAGTCGGTTGTATTCTAATTGGACATCGTCAATCTGCTTTCGAACGGCCGATTCATCATCCTGCATCGAACGCAACAAGCCCTGCAGTTTCACGCGATAGGCGGTGGCGTCCTGGTACTCCAACGTCAATTCGTCACGGTCATTGCGTTCCTGGAATGCCTTTTCCATCAGTTGGTTCAGTTCGGCGTCCATCACGGCGTCGCGAACGCCCAAATCATAGTTGGCGCGTTGCTCATCGTAATCAGCGGATTTGAATTTTCGCAGGCCAAGCGCCCGAGCCTCGCGAAACTTAGCATTGCTGACTACGCGATCCATTTCATTGAACAAATCCTTGCGCAATTTCAATGCTTGTTCGCTGGGCTTGCCTTCGGCGGAATCGGCACCGCTGGCCGCCTTAAGTTCTTGGTATTGACTCTCCAATGCGGATTTCAGGTCTGCGTCTGATTCGTCTAAGGCCGCAACGAACTCAGAGAACAGAGGCTGCGCAGGCGGCGTCGCCAGGGCTAGTTGAAGCTTGTCGTCTAGTTCAGACAACTGCAACCGTTTGTCGTCGGATTCGTCAGCCTCCAGTCGCCACGACGTCAAACGAGTCTCGATTTCTCGATTCAAACGTTGGTAGGTTTTCCATTCACGAGAATGATCCTTTGCGAACATCCAAATCGTCGCAATCAAGAGCACGACACCCGTGCAACCGAACACAACGTGCAATGTACGTTGATCTCGCCAAGTTTTTTCACTAGCTGGCATTTAATAAAGCCTCCGACTCACATCCTTAATGCTAACAGACGCGAAATCACCGACTAAAGATTCAGGAAATATTCAGGGATACTAATGATGTATTTGAGCGTAATGGTCCAACGCAAAACCATCTTGATGGGAAGCAAGACCATAAACAACAACAGATTGGACATCACCATGAAACGAATCAAGCCCATTCGGACATAAAACCGTTTCAGTAACGTCATGGCTAATAATGGAGGGGTCAGCACAAAATAGGCGATGGTCAAAAGAATGCCAGGCGATTCGCGAACGAGGATCGTTCCCAGTTGGGAGAGCGTCGATGCTTCGGTCGATGGCATGGGCATTTGGCGTTGCAGCAAACCTTCCCAAAACATGCGAGACAGGTCGACGTTGTTTTGTGCTTCAACTTTATGGACGTCCCAGATTTCGTAAGGGCCGAAAAAATTCCAGTTGGGGCCACGTAGAAACGTCCCCAGGATGATCAACGTCACCCACAATTCGAGAAAGCCAAATTGAAAAATCAGGTACGCGAACTTTCGTTCGTTAATGGTGTAATAACCATTTCCGGCCTTGTTGAAATCCAAAAACGGAATGGCCATCAACCCAGCAACAACTAAGCTCGGTAGAACCACACCTGCCATCCACGGATCGAAGTACACCAACATCTCCTGTAGCCCAAGGAAATACCACGGCGCTTTCGATGGGTTAGGTGTCTTGACCAAACTGCCCGGTTCCTCCAATGGGGCCTGCAATCCAATAGCCCAGAGAATCAAGAAGGCAGTCAGTGCTACCATGCAAATCATTTCGGTGTATACCAAGTCAGGCCACACCAAAATCTTTTCGTTGTCCACTGCTTCCAGCGATTCCAGGCCTTGTTCCTTCCGTTCATCGTTCTGAACAGCGCGGTACGTTGCCAGCCAAGTAAAGAATCCCAGTAGGAACACCATCATCACAATAGGAACGTTGTCAGGCTTGCCAACAATCGATGCGAATTCCGGATCGATCATCGACATTCCCATGAACGCCAAGGCTCCGTTCAGCATCAACCACGCGATCACAGGTTTGACAAAGAACTTACGAAAGACAAACAGCACGATCAACGTAATGGTCGTTCCCAACGTATAGGCCACGGCATTGGCCAGTTGCGAATCGACGAAGTTACGGAATGTTTCCGGTACACCAATCCACTTCATCAACTGAGGCGTGCCATTGGCACCCGCGTATCCGAACGGCGCCATGATCAAGAATACGCCCGAGAATGCCAACCAAAGTAGGCTCAGATTGGACTTTCCCAATCGCTTCCAGCAATAAAAAGCAGCAATGGCATTCATGGCCGCCAGACAAAGAAAGTAGCTGCCCAGGAAGCCCGATATTCCTCGGAGAAATTGATCTTCGTTTCCGTGCATAAGAGTCTCTTCTTTGAGAACCTACTGAATCCGCTCGTCGGACCAAGTGAATGAGTTTCGGAAAAAACAATTACAGGGGACCGCTAATACCACCATCCTTACGCACTCGCCAAAAATGGATGGCAAGCAGCAACGCAACCACCAACGGAATAGCGATGCAATGCAGGATGTAGAATCGGTTGAGCGTTTCTTCGCCCACAAATCGAGCGGCTAACAGTCCGTAGCGAGCGTCCGATCCCATGGTGATCATATCGATACCGCCCACATTCAGAAGTGCGGCACCAGGACCTTCGGAACCGAGAAACGGGGTTGCTCGTGCCATATTGGAACCGACGGTGATGGCCCAGATGGCCAGTTGGTCCCAGGGGAGCAAATAACCGGTAAACGAGAGCAATAGCGTCAAAAGCAGGAGGACAACACCAATGACCCAATTGAATTCACGAGGTGGCTTATAACTGCCCGTCAGGAAGACTCGATACATGTGCAGCCAAACCGCAATCACCATTGCATGGGCGCCCCAGCGGTGAATTTCGCGCAGAATGCCCAACGACGTGACGTCTCGTAACGCCAGAATGTCCGTGTACGCCCATTCCAAAGTTGGACGATAATAGAACATCAGCAGCACGCCAGTCACCGTTTCCACCAGAAACAAGAAAAACGTTACCCCGCCCATGCACCAAGTGTAACTAAGCGCAATTCCCTGCTTTTTGATCGACACCGGATGAAGGTGAAGGAAGAAGTTGGTCAACATGACCACAATTCGATTTCTTCGATCCACCGGCATTGGGTGCCGAAAAATACTCTTCCAAATCTGCGAATTACGAATTACTTCGCCAAGTGAAGCCATCTTAAAAACTCTGTAGCTTTATGAACGATCAAAAACGAATCGGTCGAACGGTCGACCTACACCGGTACGTAGCAAGCCGTATCGGACCACTGTCCTAGCTCCTGCTGGAACGTCTTGCTTTTATCGATCTCCAACTGCCCATCGTCGGCAACTCGAATGGCATAGCGTTCCAACGGACGAGGTGCCGGGCCTTCAAAGTTGACTCCGTCAATGTAAAAACCACTTCCGTGGCACGGGCATTTGAATTTTTGTTCTGCCTCCAGCCAGTTGGGCGTGCAGCCTAGATGCGTACATACGGTCTTGAGTGCAACAAGCTGTCGCTGTCCGTCCCATTCAACATTGGTTACCCAGACGCCAAACTGGGCTTTGAATTTGGTTGCCACAGCACCTGGCGGAAAATCGCTGGGAAACCCAACTTTGAACCGACTGGGCGGTTCGATCAAAATATTGGGGAAGAAAAAGCGAGCTAATCCCAATACCCACAAGAGATTGGTAAGCGAGAGCGTCGTGAAGCCAACAGCTAAGAACGAACCGAGGAAAACCGAAAAGAATCCTCGGCGAGTTTCTGTGGCCTTAGAAGGTTTTGCTTTCGGGGACGCGTAAGCAGGTTTTTGCGGCATCGGTGGCGCGGTCAACTTTGGCGCGGTCGGTTTACCCTGGGCTGCCGCTTCCGCCTTGGAAATAGGTCCCGGCTTCGCACCACCCCTGGCAGCCGCCAGAATACTGGACGTATCCATGGGGCCAGTTCGAACCGGCGCGCTGGCTTTAGGCGCTGTTTTGTCGCCTGCCGCAGCAGCTGGTTTCGGCGCGGCCTTCTTGGCAGATGAAGAAGCTGGCTTCGCAGCACCACCGCCGTCACCTCGTGCCGCCGCCAAAATATCCGAAACGCTCATTTCGCCCGGACTTTTGTTCGACGCTACCGGCTTGCTGGTACCGGCCTCTTGACCAGATCCGGATGCCGCAGAAGAACCCCCTCGTGCCGCCGCCAGAATATCTTCGACACTCATTTGACCCGCAGGCTTTGCTTGACCCGCAGGTTTTGCCGGTGTCGCTGCGGGCTTCGCCGCTTCTGCGCCGGATGATTCATCGTTCGCTTTTGCAGCGTCTGGTGTTCCGCCACCGTCCCCACGGCAGGCGGCCAGAATGTCCTGGATGGACATTTTATCTTTGTCAGCCATACGTAACTTCTCGCGTGGCGTCTAACGCCTATTCCAAGTGATCAACTTGTCTTGCCAACTCGAAAAAAATGAACGCAACTCGTTGGCATCGTTAACGATAAGCACTTATCGGTAGAGTTTTCCGATCCTTGTGACATTTTTCACAAAGTCTCTTCAAAGTTTTAGCCTTGTACAAATTCTTGTCAACCCGACATTGCCGTAAATCTGGTTTCGATCGACGCGAGCAATGATGCTAGGCAAGTTGGTTGTAGTCAATTTGGGATATCTTTGTTCTAAATTGCTCACGTCGCGACCGATGAACTGCTGCCGAATCAAGTCAAATAGTATTGCGAAATCGGCACGCGGTTAACAGGCCGTGACAAACGAAATCCGGACCGAGTTTTTGCATTAGACCCCGGCGTGATTTGATTGGCGGCTGGCCGGATGTTTTAGACAATTGGCAATGCCGGGTGTTGAGATGGAGCTGTGGTCCTTAGAATCACAGCCGAAGTCTTCTCTTCATGTTTCGATTGGAATTGCGAACGTTCTGTACAGTTTCGAGGGAAATGATGAACGTATTGGTTGTGGGAAATGGCGGTCGAGAGCATGCCTTGGCATGGAAGCTGAAGCAGAGTAGCCGAGTGGACCGAGTTTTCGTGGCCCCCGGAAACGCGGGTACACAAGAAGATGCGGAAAATGTGGCAATTGACCCGGCCGATTTTGCTTCGCTTGTCAAATTTTGCCGACAAAATCAGGTCGAACTGACGGTGGTCGGCCCGGAAGCTCCGCTTTCGCTTGGAATTGTCGATGCGTTTCGAACCGAAAAACTGCGTATCTTTGGACCGTCCAAATCGGCAGCGCAGTTAGAGGCGAGCAAAGTCTTTTGCAAGAATCTGTTGCGTCAGGCGGATGTGCCGACGGCCGACTACCAGGTTTTTCGTAGCGCAGATAGTGCCAAGCGGTTTATTGCTGATCGCTATCCCAGCGACACTGAAGATGTGCCCGTAGTGGTCAAAGCAGACGGTCTGGCGGCGGGTAAGGGCGTGATCGTCTGCTCCAAACGTGCACAGGCTATGCAGGCGATTGATCGGCTGTCTGGCAATGAATTTGGTACGGCCGGCGCTCAGATCGTCATTGAAGAGCGTCTAGACGGCGACGAAGCAAGCGTGATTGCCATTACGGACGGACAAACCATCGTTACCCTGTCGCCGGCGCAAGATCACAAGCCTGCGTACGATGGAGATCAAGGTCCTAACACTGGAGGCATGGGAGCCTATTGCCCGACCAAGCTGGTGGATGACAAAGTAATGTCATTCATACAGGAACAAGTCTTAGTGCCCACGGTTCATGCGTTGAAGCGTGGCCGGCATCCGTTCACAGGCGTCTTGTACGCCGGGCTAATCATGACCAATCAAGGCCCCAAGGTCCTGGAATACAACGTGCGTTTTGGCGATCCCGAATGTCAGCCATTATTGATGCGGTTGAAGACGGATTTGATGGACATTATCGAAGCGACGGTGGACGGCCGATTAGACGAAATTGGTTCACTGGAATGGGATCCTCGTCCATCGGTATGCGTAGTGATGGCCAGCGAAGGCTATCCTGGTTCGTACGAAAAAGGGCACGTCATTCGAGGCCTTCGTGAAGCGGCCGCGATGCCCGACGTCAAGGTTTTTCACGCCGGTACCAAACGCGATTCGGACGGCCGAATTGTCACCGCCGGCGGACGCGTGCTGGGCGTAACAGCAATGGGAGATTCCATTTCCGCCGCCAAGTTGCAGGCTTATAAGGCAGTACGCTGCATTCGCTGGGACGGAGCGTGGTGTCGCAAAGACATTTCCGACAAGGCGCTGACGTATTAGCTAGTTTTGCAGCGTGGCAACGCTTTTTCGAAGCGGGAATGCAACCTATTGAGCTTGCTGAGCGGGTGCGGGTTTGGGCGGCGCGAATTTGATTTTTTCGACCAACTTGACCACCTTGTCGTTTTGATCCACATAGCCAGTGACTGCGGTAACGGCAGCAATTACGTTGGAGTATTTCAACAAGTAATCGCTGTCGATTTCAATTTCGGCGCTATCGCGAAACGCGTCGCCATTGGGGCCCGAGCTATCGCCGATCAACGAGCGTACGTATTCGTTCACTTCGCGAAAGTTCGTAAACGGTTGATCGTTCAGGGAAATTCCGGCAAGATTCCCTTCGTCGTCCGAGCGAAGCACTAAGCGCATAGGCGGTAGCGGTTGATCTTCGGGAATGCCGGTCGATTCACTGGCCAGAGGCATTTTGATATTGAAATCGCCTTCTTGCGCCACGACCTTAAAAGTCATGACAAAGAAAACCAACAACTGAAACACGATGTCGATCATCGGCGTCATTTGCAATTCAATTTGTTCTTCTTCCAGTTTCCGAGTATTTCTAATTCTCATCTGAGCTTGCCCGTTGGTGAAATGGGACGGTCATCAATTGACTTCTTCTTTGGCTCGCAGTGCGAACCGATCAAACTTCAGTTCTTGGCACATTTGAATAACCTGCTGCACGTCTCCGGTGGGAGCATCGGAGTCGGCTCGAATGATAACCGTCGCATCGCTGGGGGATTTCTCGGCATAACGCAAGTAATTAACTTCCCGCCCCAGATACTTTTTGATGGCAGAAATCGGTACATCGTCCGTGCCAAAGATCACTCGTCCATTATCTTGCAGCTGCACAAAGATTGGGTGTTCGAAAGGGACTTCGGGCGGCTTGGCCAGAACGCTGGTCGGAAGGGTGATTTTTTCGTTTTGATCGGCTTCCGTAAAGTTGATCAGCACCATGAAAAAGGCGATCAACTGGAATGTCATGTCGATCATGGGCGTCAAATCTCCTTCGGCGCCTTTGGATGAACGGCTGCGAATTCGCATGGTCAGTCTCCCGGTTCGTCCTATTTCTTGTCCAAGCTTTCAAAGCGGCTCATTAAACCTTCGCTGAGAATGCCGACTTCTAGGACAAGGCGTGCGATTCGATTGCGAAGAATGTTGTACGCCGCAATGGCTGGAATAGCGATCAGGAGTCCCAGCAGCGTGGTGAACAGAGCGGTCGAGATACCTTCGGCCAGTTCAGTCGCTTTGGGAGTGCTACCGCCGACGGCGATGACTTGGAACGAACTGATCATCCCATGAACGGTTCCGAACAAGCCGATCATCGGGCTAATGGTACCGATCAATTGCATGTAACTCAGCCGGTGTTCCAGCTTCATGTTTTCTTCTTCGCCCACTTCCTGCATCGCTTCAATGGCGTGCGAATAACCCGACTGCAGCTTCGCTAGACCGGCAGACAGGACTTGGCCCAAGAAGGATTCGTCACCTTTGGCCAATTCGTAAGCTTCTTGATACTGCCGTTCATTCAGATGAGCTTCAAACCCTTCCAGCAAGGCCATGGGACACACGTTTTCTCGTCTGGCGGTGATCAGATTCATCACAAACAGCGCGACCATAGTAAGCGAAAGCGACAGAAACACCAGCGAATAACCTGGTCCCAAAGCCGAATAGGCCCATTTCAGATAGTTCGTATTGGCGGGTACGGAGTCAGCCGCGTTGCTCTGTGGGTTTGCGGGCGCGTTGCCGACCGGTTCTGCGTCCTCGGCGTCTTGAGCTACCGCCGTTCTGGGCATGGTCCATTCGATGGCCACGTACGTGCAGGCTAGCACGGCAATCAAGGTCCAAATGCCGGTTTGTTGAAGTTGGATGTTAGAAAAAAGCCTCATGGGAGCGCTCCGCAAAAATCGGTCGTTGAAAGTTAGGTTGATTCGATTACATTTTTGCCCACACCGTGCCGCCATAACGACTTCGCAACATCGTTTTGGCCTCGAGCGCTCGGTTGGGGTGTTTTAGTTCGGTCCATAAATCGCTGAGATAGAACAGGGCCTCGGCATGGGCGTCTCGTTCTGCAAAATAGATTATATCGACATGCAGATACGCAAGCGCGGCGTCAAGTGTTTTGCCGGATTTGCGATATGCCGTTCCCAGGGCAATGTAGCACGGCGCGAACAGATCCGCATCGGTAGGATCGTTGGACGCCATAATCTGCTCGGCCAGTTGAATAGCTTCGTCGGTTTTGCCGAGTTCCGCTAGGCAAGCCGCCTTTCCGGCCGAGGCAATGGCCTTTTGCCGAGCTGCCTGGGCGTCATTAATCGACGATGACAAGACTTCGTCGAACCGTTGTAACGCTTCTTGCGGTTTCCGGTCCGCTCGTAGAGCTTGCGCCTGCAGCGAACGAGCCTTCAGCTGATATTCCGGCCACGGTGCTTTGGCTAATTCATCGTAATAGCGAACAGCCGCTTCGTACTCTCCGGTGGCTAAAGCCAGTTGCCCCAATGCTTCAACCGCTTCGTAGTAATGGAAACTTTCGCGGTTTTCTCGCAAAAATTCGACTAATTCTCGCGCCGCATCTTTAGCGTCTCCGCTACCTCGCAACGCAACTTGGGCTCGGCAAAACGCTCGGTAAAACGCAATCTCCGCTTTGATGATCCCGCTGGTGGAACGTTCACCCCGAATGTTTTCCAACGAATCCATGGCTTGTTCGAATTGACCGGCCAGCACCGAGTTTCTTGCACTACGCAGGCCGCCAGGCTCGCTGGCCAGATTTAATCGTTTGATTTCATTGGCCGCTACTTTTTGTGGATCGCCAGAAACATCCACCGTAATATCCGTTTTTGACGTTTCTGTAATACGGCCCAGAATCGTCGAACCTCGTCCCGACCGGTTTAGCAAGATTGAATCTTGTGCAAGTCCGCTATTGGTGGCGAATGTCACGCAAAACAGCAGGACAAACGTTTGCGGAATCGTTTTCATGGTGGCTCCTGTCATTCCTACTTTCCAAATCCAGTGGGCGATTCACCGAGTGCTCGTTGGACGCTCTGCAGCAGCTGAGAATATTTTTCTTTCTGAGTGGCTCCGCCCAGGTCGGGATACAGCCGTGATGTCAGAATCAAATCTTGTTTGGCCTTTTGCATAGACGAACGTTGTTTTTCGCCGGTCTGCGTCAGAGCATAGCGATATCGGCAAACTCCAAGATTGAAGCGAGCTTCATGGAAAAGCTCTCGGTACTGTTTGTTTCGTCCTAGTAGTTGACTCAGTCGCCCCCAACCCCAAACGAGATTACGACGAGCGTTGGGAATGAGATGATCGCCACTCATGGCTTTCAAATAGGCGTCGGCGTTCCCGGCTTCTCCCCAGGCTTGATAATTCTTGGCTGCGGCAATCTGTACGTGAACTTGAGACTCTTTGAACTTGAGTATTTCATAAAACGCGTCGGCTGATTTTTGGTAATCCCCGATATCACTCAAGGTGGAAGCCATGCGAAGTTGTAACGCTGGAACGTAGTTTTCTGGAACATCGGCGTCTGGCTTGCCTGCCTCATCTAGCAGTCGCGAAAAAATGTCGAGCGCTTTCTTGGAATAGGCTTGTCCTTCCGAAGTAAGCGAACCGTCCGTGTTTCGCAATGCCGTCCCCAGTCCAGAATAGGATTCGCCCACCCAGCCTAAAATCGCCGGATCTTTGGCTGATTCGGCAGCTCGTTCCAGCAACATTTCAAACGCTTTGGTCAGCGGACGTTGTTTGGCCGGTTGCGCATTTTGAATTTGTGCTTTCAGCGTCTGAGCCAGCCGTACATATTCGCTAACCAAAGCCTTGCGACCATCTGGCGTGTCTCCTAAGTACTTACTTAACCCGTCCAGTGACTGAAGCGTCTTGTCAATCAGTGACTTGGGATTGTCACTGCCGGCCATCATGCCAACATAAGCTTGAATAGCCATGGCAAACGCGTTTTGCGCCACCAGCGGAGAATCAATTAACGGTGAATTCGACTTGGCCAGCGTGTGCGGCCCGGCCTGCGAATCATCCAGCAATTGAATAGCCGCATCGAATTCACCTTGGTCAATATGGTGCTTGGCAACCGCCAGCACAGCGACCAGCGATTGAGCGTTGGGACCGGCTTCTCTTCGCCCGGCAATGCCCTTCTGTAGCCAGCGTAACGCACGCTGCCGAATTCCGGTCAAATTTGGCGGAATCGTTTGTCCTTCGAACGGCCGAGCCTTTTCGGTAAATTCTTTCCACAATGCTTGGCCTACAATCAATTGCGAATCGGCCACTTGCGGCGAATCAGATTCGATTTCGGCCAAGTATTTTTCAGCCGCATCAATATTGCCCGACGTCACGGAAAAATTGATCAGCAGGCTCAAGGCGTCGGCCGCTTCGGGTTCGCCGGGCCACTGATTTCGAACCAACGTGGCCAATGCCAGAATTCGACCTTGAATCTCCTGCGAATTGGCCGGCTCCAATTCGTAAAGCTTGACCAGCGAAGCGAGTGCAATTTTGCCCGCCGTCGCCGCGCCTGTCGTCGTGGGATAATACCGAGTCAAAAACTCACCCAGAACAACTGCGTCGTAATACTGTTCTTCCAGGTAATAAAAGTAGCAAAGTTCGCGACGCAGTTGATTCAGATTCTCCGCCGGTGTTTCCGGGTCGGCCAGCATCAACGCCATTCGCAGCAGTTTGGCGCACTCGGGTTGCACGCGAACTACCGTGGCTTCGGCCTCTTCGATTTTTTGCTGCATGTCGGAGCGAGCTTGCGGATCGGACACTGTCGGTAAACGGTTCGTCAACAGGCGAATGGTTGCGGTAGCTAGTTTGTGCTCCGATTGAATCGGTTTGAGCGCGTCGATGGCTTCTTGGTACGTCTTGATATTTTCCAGTATCGAATCGGCCGTAGTGGCATTTGCATCGGCTCCGGATAACGTGGCCAGAAAGTCTCGAGCAGAAACTTGCCATTGGCTGGGGAAACGAGCTACTACCAAAGCGTTCTTACGAGCTTGTGCGGTGAGTTCGCTTGCGTTTTTGCCTTCCGCGTCGGCCTTGGCTTTGTAAACTTTCGCCAATTGCAGCTGCATTCCCAGCCACTCTGAATTCTGGCGTTCGTGCGGCATCTGCTGGTCCAGCCATTGATTACCCATTTCGATTGCCGCATCAAAATAAGCCATGGACGGGTCGATCCAGCATTCCAAGGTGTGCCGAACCGCTTGCGTGACAATGTCTCGTAGAAATGGATCCTTCTTGTCGGGAGTATCAGTCAAATCCTTGAATTCCGCGACGGCTTCTTTGAGTTTTCCGAGCTGTTTCAGGCAGATGCCGCGATATAGCTTGGCGGTTGTGCCGCCGGCGAAACGGGAATATTTGTCGGCAACTTCGGCAAACTCCTTTTCCGCCTTACCGAGCATTTCCTTTTTCTCTTTTTCTGCACTTAAGGCATCGGCGGTTTCAAAATAGGTCATGGCAATGTTTTGCCGGACCGTCACGTAATCCCACCGCAATTTGTCTCGTTCATCCAACAATGCGGCATCGTTGCCAACATCGGAGCCGATCTCTTGCAAGCGGCTGGCGAGCTGTTTCTGATTGGCCAGGAAGATCTCCTGAGCGGATTGAAATAGCTGAACCGCCTCGGATTGCAATTCGTTCTTGGTTGGTTCGATGGTGCCCGGAAGATTCGATTTGGCCAATCGCAATTTGGCTCGTTCCACCAAAATGTTGCCTCGTTTGGTTCGCGACAACGGAACGTAGGCGTGATCGGGCTGTTCTGATTCGAATTGTTCGAACCGTTCCTGAGCGACGTTCAGCTGTTCCTCTCGGCCTTTAAAGTCGCGAATCGTCTGCAACTCTTCCAGCAAGATCAGGCCTTGCTGGTAACGAATTGACTTTTTGAAATCTCGTGAAACACGAGTATCACTTTGCATGCGGTCCAAATAATCAATGGCCGTATCAAAATAGCCTCGTTCGCGCAGTCCTTCCAAGAATTTCACAGGCACAGAATCATCGGCAGACAGCAGAGACGTCATCCCCACAAAAATGATGATGGCTATCCTGCGGCTAGGCGTGTTGCTCATGGTTTTTGGCCACCCGCACTTCCCGTGCTTGTGAATCTGCTGAATACTTGGAAAAGTAGACGAGTTCCATCACGGGGTGACGGCTCATCCGAGGGAGCGACAAACAGGTTCCGGAACTGCCCATCGCAAAGAATCCCATGGATTTCAATGTATTTGATATTCTAGATTTGGGCAATTAAACATTGAACGAGTCGCGCGGAACGTCGTCCCGAACAGATGAAATTCGCGGAAAATAACGACTGAAGCGAATATTTCGCTGAGCGAAACGTCGTTCGGCGATAGGTCGTTTCCGTTTGTATGCATTTCAGGTTGCCGAAATACCAGCCGGGCTTTCCCGCCCAGATTGCAGGCCACGATGAGCAGAAAGCCGAATTCACCCACCAAGAA
Organism: Planctomycetales bacterium; assembly: GCA_020426955.1. GTDB lineage: Bacteria > Planctomycetota > Planctomycetia > Pirellulales > Pirellulaceae > JAGQOZ01. Next base: position 11,634 of record JAGQOZ010000001.1, on the reverse strand, counting down.
TATTCGCCACCGCCCGCCAAACTACGCATCTAGGTCCGTGCAGATGCGGCTGTTCGTCTTGGTCGGATCGCTAATGCTGATCTTCATTCTGATGTCCGAAGCCGCCAAACCAGCCAATTGGCGCTGGCTTTGGCAATTGACGCCGACGGAAACCGCGCCGGTTGATCAAAACGTTGACACTCGAGCTCCGGACCAAGCTGGCCCCGCAACTACGGAGGCGTCCAACGCCGATAGTTTCACCACTCCGCTGGTCTTGCCCATCGCAGGCACGCCCGCCAACGCAGAAAACCGCGATGGAAGCGCTTCGCCGTTGATTGACGCCACGCGTTTGACGGAAATCCAAGACGACACGGTCTTTCAAGCTCGCGAGGCCGAGCCTTGGTTTTATGTGCTGGAATGCTTGAAGCGGACTTCGGAAGCAGAAGTGCAGGCGAATTCAGTAGGCCGAATTGGATTCGCCCAACTGTTTCAACAAACGGCCGAACTGCGAGGCCAAGTGGTGGAAATACATGGTTCGTTGAGACGAATTGTAGAAAAGCAGGCGACGCAGAATCAAATGGGCATCGATCGCTATTGGCAATGCTGGATCAAGCCAGAAGGAGCGACGAATTCGCCCGTGGTAGTGTACTGCCTTGATTTGCCGGACGGTTTGACGCCGGCCGTAGAAATGCAAGTTCCCGTAACCTGCTTTGGAGTCTGCTATAAACGATGGCCCTACCAAGCGCAGGAGGAAATGATCTTGGCACCAGTGCTGCTGGCCAAAACAATGCAGTCGCAGCAAAATCCGTCTGTGGCGGGACGCGAGTTGCCAAGTCGAACAACTGTGTTGGGCATGTTAGTCGCAAGCGCGACCATTGCTCTGATCGTTGTGGTGTGGGTTTTCAAGCGAGGCTAACCGGCATGATATTTCGATATGCATGGATCATCTTGCTGTTTCTATCAGCGTCAAACGCGCACGGGCAAGATTCTGATGCGTTGGCTGCGTCTCGAGAATTGCTAGCGGTCCGAGGTGTCGACGAAAGCTATTTTCAGTTTCTGCAGGACGGACAAGCGATTTCAGATGACGAATGGGAGACGGTTTACCGAATTCTGTTCGCGTTTGACGACCTGCGTAAGGCGGGCATGTACCGCTTTGTGCATACGCGTATTTCGTGGGACGAATTGAGTGAAACTCCGGAAACGCTTCGAGCCGCATTGTTTTCCATTCGCGGCACCGTGACTTCGATCCAAAAAGTTGCCTTAAGTAACGAAGAGGCCGATCGATTTCAAATGGAAAACGTGTTCTTGTTGCAGCTTGCCTTGCCGGAAGATCGAACCGCTACAGTGATCTCTAAATCGATTCCTCGCGATTGGCCGACTGCGGAAAACTCACCACTCAGTCTCACGGTCAGCACGACGGCCATGTTTCTGAAAGTCGGAGACACGCAATCAGCGACTGTCTGGTTGACTGATTCCATGGCGTGGCATCCGCAGAACGCAGCGGAATCTCCTTCGCTTGGCGACGCCCTAATTCGTCTTGGTCGCTGGAACGTCGATGTTAATTTGGTACACCAGCTTCGGCACGGAGACCCGTTGACGCCCGCCGACCGAACTCTGTTTTATCAAATGTTGCATACCGTCAGATCGTTGCCGAACCAACAGTGGCAAGAGGCCGTTCCGTCCGAAGTTAACCGCTTTCAAATTGCCGAACTCCTCAAGAACGCTCGTCAGCAGGTTGGAAAACTCTATACCATCCAGGGTGTGGCGAGACGTTGCGTCCGAATTGAAATTCAAGATGCCGACATCCGCGCCATGTACGGTTTGGATCATTACTTTGAAGTCGAGGTGTTTGTTCCGTTGCCCACCCGCTTGCTGCTGAAAGACCCAGTGCAGAATGTGGAAGTCGAATATCAGACCTATCCATTTGTTTTTTGTTTGACGGAACTACCGGCCGAAATGAAAGCGGGGCCTGATATTCGTACTGACGTGCAGGTGGCTGGTACGTACTTCAAGCTTTGGGCGTTCCGAAATCAACTATTGGAGAATCAAGCTCCCGCCGGCGAACGTCGATTCCAAAAAGCTCCGCTACTGATCGGCAAGTCGTTGCAACTGGTCAGCAATGCACCCGCGACCGGCTCGAATTGGATGCTGTTTGTGGGCAGCGCGTTTGTCATTTCGTTGCTTCTGGTCGGATGGGTGCTGGTCCGCAACGAACGTTTTGATCGAAAACTTCGCGAGCAACGACTACAGCTGCCGGACGCATTGCCCGAGATTTCGGACGAACCAGAATCGTCAACGCAATAGCGTTTCCGTTGAGGCCCTCAGTGCCTATTTGCCGGATTGTTCGCTGATTTGCCGATATAAGTCCGCATACTGTTGGACAATGACGTCCACGGCATATTCGGATCGAATGCGTTCGGCTGCGGCTGTTCCCATTTGCTCAAGCCTTTCGGGCGAGCGTAGCAATTCTGTGATCGTGTCAACGTAGTCGGCCACTTCGTGCCCTTTAACCAATACCCCCACGTCGGAATGCGGAACGAGGTCCGTGGTGATACCGGGTAATAGCGACGCAATGACCGGTAGGCCGCAGCTCATTGCCTCGGCCATGGCGTTGGGCAAACCTTCTCGGCGAGTTGGAAAAAAAAACAGGTCACTGGCCTGCAAATACTGTGACACATTGTTGACATTTCCCAACCAGTGCACTCGATCTTGCAAGCCGGCAGTCGCGATTTCCTTTCGTAGTGTTTCCACCAGTTGCCGGCGTTCAGCGGGGTGTCTGGCAGTGTCAGAAAAGTCGTGAATGCCGGCAATCAACAGCTGTAGATCGGAAAAAGACGAAGCGAGTTGAATGAACGTACGAACCACCACTTCAATTCCTTTGCGATGCAATGCCGAACCGACAAAAATCAGAAAGCGATTGGCCGGAGACAGGTTCAATTCGCGGCGCAGCGTTTGTTTATCGGGCACGGGATGGAACACTTCACCATCTACGGCGTTGGGTATACGCATGATTTTGCGTTCGTCAAAACCTGCTTTCTGACAACTGGTTGTCAGTGCGGACGAAAGACCTACAATCCAATCGGCGGCAGCGAAAGCTTGTAGCTTCAGCCGAGTGAGAACGCTCCATTTGGTGCGACGAAAACTGGACGGATCATCGGCTCCCACCAGCGACATCTGAATAATGGAGTTCAGGCCTTGCTTCTTTGCGGCCCTGATCAAGAGCAGCGAAAATTCGTCTACGGAATAGAGCTGAACAATGTCGCCATGTGCGGCGTGTTGCTGCAGGTATCGGCCCATTCGTCGGTTCATGGACATATCGCTTAACAGCTGGTTGAGATAGCGCAGTCGGTCTTGAAGGAACGAACTGAAACGTAACCACCGCCATTCACGTCGCCGTACAATGGGAATGTAATGAATGTAGACGCCGTCTAATTCGGTCGTTTGATTTTGAAGCCCCGACGCTTCTAGGTCTGCGCTGGTCAGCACGTGAACTTGCCAGCCTTGCCAAGCCAATCCGGACAGAAGTCGCTGAGCTTGTATGGCCGCTCCAGAAAAATTCGGGACGTATAGCCGAGAGACTGCCCAGATCGTTGGTCGTGGAGTTGGCATCCTGCCCTGCCCTTGCGTTGCGAACGAATCGGAGGCAATGTCGCTTTGGTCGACAAGTTGAGTGCCGACCAAAGCGAATGTTGATTCGAACGATTTCTTATAGGTTCGAATTGACACTGGACCATTGATCCAGCGGTGGCAAGATTCCCATCTCAACCACTTCGTTTCGCAGCTTAGCCAAATGCCCGTACGACTCCTTTAGAGCAGCCATTTCCTGATCGGTTCCGCTGGGAACCTTGTATGTAACGCCATCCTTGCCGATGGTGGTTTCCATGGCCATCATGATTTGCTGGAATTCGCCCGAATTAACGTAAACGCCGGCCGGCCATGGATAGGGTTCGCCGCTAATGGCCGAGCGAACCATCAAGACCGATTGGTGCGAAGGACTCTGGAACGAACTTCGGCCTCGTAGCTGAATAATCCGTTTGCCGCCCTGACAAACGTGCTGTCTGATTTCGTCCCATTTGGCTTGCGGCAATGCATCCGTGCCAATCAAATCCAAAAGCGGTTTGCCTTGCACTTTGGCTGTACTTGCGAATACGGCCATCTGTTCGCCATGACCACCATACGTTCGGCAGCCCGTAACTTCATCTTGAGCTACTTTGAAATGCTGCGCGAGCGCCGTTTGCAGACGCGTACTATCCAGTGCGGCCAGAGTGGCAACTTTGCTGGGCGCCAATCCGGAATGAACCAAAACGGTCAAGCCAGTGATATCAGCCGGATTAAAAATCACCACGGCCAATTTAAGGTCTGGGCAATTGGCTTTGATATCTTTACCCAGCTGAGCGGCAATTTCTGCGTTCCCCTTCAGCAAGTCTTCTCGAGTCATGCCCTCTTTGCGAGGTGCTCCGCCAGACGAAATGATGTATTTGGCCCCGGACAACGCTTCGTTAATATCGCTGGTCCAGGTTGCTCGAGCGCCCGGAAACGCACAGTGATAGATTTCTTCGGCCGTTCCTTCCATGCCGCTAGCAAAGGGGTCGTACCCGCAAACGTTGGAAGTGAGTCCCATCGTGAGGACGGCTTGCAACATGTTCGAGCCAATAGCGCCTGCAGCACCCAGAATGACAACTTTTTCGTCGGTTAGATAGTTCATTTTTGCTCCATTCAAATCGTGTGAACTGTATTTATCGCGAGGGCAGAAGTCACGGACGCAGCGGAATTACAGCACAAATTCGCATCCGCACCAAGCTTGATCCGTTCTTTCGGATAGCATGATAGTCATCTTGCTTCCCAAGTGGAACCAGCAGAAATTCCGGTTGTTCTTGGTTGACTAATTGGTTATCGTCCCCGTCTATCACGTTCTACGACGATTTTCTGACCACGAAGGCTGGAACGCTAGAACTTGCATGTGGCCACGAACGGATGCTGGAGACCAAATTGATGTCCCGTCACAATAGAATTCGCCGAATTGTCTTGTTCATCGTCGCCGTCCTTTTGCTTGCCCCGTCCGTCGGCTGTATTGGGCTGATTGCTAACTTGATACATGCTGCCAACGGAAATCTGATGCCGGCAAGCTATAACGGGTTCATTGGTAAACGAGTGGCCGTGGTGTGCGTGTCTAATGCCGATTCCTTTGGCCCTACGTCGGCATCGTTTCAGATTGCCAAGCGAGTCAGTGATTTGCTAAAGGCGCATGTGGAAAAGATTGACGTGGTAGATCAACAAGAAGTATCCGACTGGATTGACCGACATGACTGGGACTATGCCAACTTTGTGGAAGTGGGTAGGGGTGTCGATGCAGACGTTGTCCTGGCTGTGGTTCTGGAGAACTTTCGACTCTATGACGGCAAAACGCTGTACAAGGGCCGAGCGGACGTGGAGATTGTGGCGTACGATTTGACGCAAAAGGGTGCGGTTGTATTCGAATCAACTCCACCGCAAATTCAATTTCCAGCGAATGTTGGCCTGCCCGTTTCCGAAAGCAGCGAAAACGATTTTCGCCGCAGATTCTTGGCCATTCTTTCCGGACGTATCGCCAGAAACTTCTACGAATATGACAGCAAAGAAGATTACGCTTACGATGCTACTATTGTGACGCAGTAAACACGCGGCGTCTGATCAAAGCTTGGGAATCGGGCGCGTAGGTGGCGGCTTGGGCAGCATGCGAGCTTGTTCGTCTTGAGGCGTGTTGTTATTGGCGTTGTCATTTGCAGCAACCATGGTTGGTCGAGGTGCCAAGTCAATGAATTCTTCGTCCCATTTCCATCCCAGAGGATGACTCAGTTCTTGGCTGGCCAGCAATGCCCACGGTGTCCCAGGATGTTCCTGGATGACTCGCTGCAAGTAGAGCTTTGCCTTGTTTGATATCGATTCGTACTGACTGCCAGCCTCCATGGAATCGGCCGGAGCCAATACCCACACATTGTTTCGCTGGTCCTTAAACTCCATGCCTCGTTTGCCCATCGCCAACATGGCGTTGTAAGATTCCGTTCGCACTTTGGCTGCCAACGTTCGGCCGTACGCTAAGTCATAGCCCGCTTGCCACCGGGGCGTCGGATCTTTGTCGCGATCTTGTTCACCGGTTCGCAGAATCTGATACAGCTGATCAATCCGAGGCTCCAGTCTGGCGGCGACGCGCTGGGCTTGGCTCATAGCGGTATTCAGCGCTGCTTCATCCGTTTTTACGAACCGCAGAACGGGCGATTCAAATTGACTTACCGCGGAAACCTGAGCGGCTTCTACCAATGCACGCCTTGCTTGATTCGATTTCACCAGCTTCGCGTACTCGCGCGCCGAAACATATTCTGGCTGATACATCTTCATGATTTGAGGATCAAAGAAGTGGGATAAGTGGGAAGAAAACGAACTAATCTGGGCTCGGTTGACTCTGCTGCCGACTTTGCGATTGGGATGGACGTTGAAATATATCCCTCCCGTTTTGACGCACAGCCGAGTCAGCGAATACGGGCCAAAGCCAGAATCCATGGGGTTCGTAAGATCTTCTTCTACTGAAGAAACAAGTCGTATGCGTTCTGGCATCAACGATTCAGGACCCTGGTTAACGCGTCCCCAGCGAGGTGTTTGATCGAATTTGGGATCGGGGTCGACCCACTTGACCCATGTTTCCTGACGACCGAAGGGAGCTGGGACACCCACTACATAGACCGGCATTACATTCGATTGACAAGCGCGAATGACGCGTTCGGCTAACTCTTGATCTTCACCAGCTTAATCCGTGAAAACAATCAGCATTACGTTACGCTCAGGTTCGCGCGTGCTGGGATCTGTATCGCGATACCGGCGGTAGCGGCCGATCGCATGTTGAATGGCGTTAAAGACAAGTTCGACACCAGAATCATCTTGCGGAATTTGACGTACAGCGTGCTTTATTTCATCAACGTTACTGGACGGATCGGCCAATGGAAATGTAACCGATTCCCCAAATGCAACTACCGAAGTCAGCAGCGGACTCTCATCGGGTTTGGTTCGATAGCGTTCTTGCACCACGCCCAATTCGCGGTAGATGCGATCAAACCGGTCCAGTATTTCTGCCCGTTGTCGATGAAGACTGGCCGACTGATCGAACAGCCAAACCACTAACGTCTTGCGATCTTCCATGGAAAGACGGATTTCTTCGGTGATTCGATCAATTGCACCTAAGGCGCTCTTTGTGGCGAACCCAGCCGTTCCCTTGGTCACCCGTTGCTCGCTATAGTTGATGCCGGTCGAGATTTCGACAACGCTGGGAACGTCAAATTGGCCAACCTCAAACACCTCGATCTCCGGTTGCTCCACTTGAGAAAGATCGTTTAACACGTCCGCTTCGGAAAATGCATTCTCGATTCCAGAAACGCCGTCTGCCCCAATCGCCTCTGTCGGCAGCGCGCTGAAAGCTAATTCCGGAGGAGGCGCGACTTCGATTTTTGCAGACTCGTCGGGAAGTGCAACAATCTGAATATTGTCCACTGATCGGAGCGTGGTTGTTGTTATGAGGCTGAAGGCAATCAGCAAGGACAAATGCGCAGCCAAGCTCCATAGCCACGCCGAGACTTCACCACGCGGGGATGAACCGTCATAAATCTGTTCAATCTGCGGACGTCCCATTTGCACGATAAAATACCTAAATACAAACCGAATTTCTCCTTCTGGCCACTATTGACTAAACGGAATCAATGGCGGCAAGTACTCTGTCATTCTACGATGAAATGCCGCGATTCCCGCTCGTTTACATCACAAAATCTGACGCTGGACGTACTAATTCGGATGAATGTAAATGCGAAGCACGCTTCCGATTGGCAGAGTCTGAGTGTCCGTCAGGACATCTCGATTGCTATTAAAAATTTCGTCGCTTTTCTGGGGTGTGTTCAGATAAATTTGCGCTAATAGCTCCAGCGTATCACCGTCACGGATCGTATGTCGGATCCAACGCCCAGAAGTGACAGAGACGAGACGAGCCTTAGGATTACCAGTCTGAGCGGCCGGTTCATCTTCGACAACCGTTTTCGCAGCAATTCGGCTGTCACTGTTTTCGACTCGACTTGGCTGAGGCACTTTGATTCGGTGGCTACCAAAGTCACGGTGATCTAGTGAATCAGGCATAGGATCACGGACTCTCTTATTGACGGCAAATTCGCCAGGAAAAGCCGCTTCGGAGATTTCGACCCTAGGTGGCGCTGTTTGTCGTAACGAAATTTTCGATTCGAACTGCGGCTCGGCGCCTGGAACTGGGCCTTTGCGCAGCCATAACAGGCTCAAAGCGATGCCCAGCAATAGAACGAAAAAGGCGGGTGTTCGAAGCACGCGAGAATTCCCTTCGGAAAGACCATTATGTCATTCGGTCTTTTCGACGAAGAGACAGATTCGACTAAAGCATGCTTTCAATAAAGCCGATTTCGCGGGTCAAACCAGAAACTCGCAATACTCAACGCAAAAAAACTCGCCACTCCCACTTTGGAATGACGAGTTTTCCGTGCTTGCTCGACACTACTCCCTTAGCGTGATGCCTTTATCGGAGGCAAAAGTCTTGCGTGAACTCTATCGGCGTCGACGAGCCAGCAGACCTAGGAGTCCTAGTGTCATTAGTCCCAACGAATTCGGTTCAGGAACCTGTGGGAAGTATTGGTCTACAAACGACATGGTTACGGCTGCATTATCACCCATCGCGTGAAGGATAATATCCTTCTGGACGCTTAAGGTTTGGTAAGTGTTTGCAAACGTCGTGCTATCAGTCAATTTGTCGTCGCCATTACCAAAGTCGTATACAACTAACTTGTCGTCATCGATGGTCGGCAAGAATGTTTCCGTAACCGATGCAAGGCCTTCGCCATTGAAAACAGCTGGGTTTGCAGCCAAGATCGCCCCGGAAATTGCTTGGTTTGCACCGGCTGCAACGCTTACGTCAAAAGTAATCAACGCGTCAGAAGAACTTCCGCCCGCTGTGTCGATAAAACCGCCGATAAATCGGACACCATAATTTCCATTTGTATCGGTAACTGTTTCGACTTGAACGTCACCAACCGCCGGCATATCGCCCGTTTCAACGTATTTGAAGTTCGAAAATACCTTATCGCCCGATTGAATGGTTTGGCCATTCACTAAATCCGATAGCGGAACAACCGCAGCTGACAACGAGCCACCGCTCAGCATCAGCACGGTAGCAGCCAACGTGACTGCCAACTTAAATCTTGTCATTTCAAAGCTCCCGTAAATCAAAGCACGAACACGCACGTCATTGACAAATCAAACAACCTCGGAAAAACCAGCCGAATACAAGACTGGCCGAGGAAAATCAGAAACGATGAACGTCCTCGAGTGTTCTAAACGGGGCATCATTACGAGCAAGCAGCTCGTCAGAAGATAGGGACAACCGCACTTCTAAATTGATACGCCGATTTCGAACATCGGTCAGACGAATCAATTTCAGTTTGTGCAGTAGACCCTCCAAGCGGAGAAAAGGTAATTTCAGTTTTGAAGCCAACAATTGCCATACTAACCAGGAATTCTGATTGTGCAACTGTTTGTCCGAAAAAGTTTTTCAATCGGACTTTTAGCTCAGCCGCTAGTTTTATCGCAGGTTGTAGGAATTGCAAGCACTTTTTTCACCAAAACGATGAAAATCTGCCAAACCAAGTTCAGGAGCCGAAGAAACGAGGCCGATAGAAGTAGCCTGATTCGGCACGACAGCTTTCCTTATTGCGGAAAATCCTCATATTATCTCACGGAAACCGCCACCTTACTTCTTGCGTCTTAAGGGCAATTGACACAACTGTTCCAGAATCATTATTCTCTGGGGTTTCGCCAGCGTAGCTTCAATTGGCAGAGCACCGCATTCGTAATGCGGGGGTTGCGGGTTCGACTCCCGCCGCTGGCTTTTTTTTCTGGTTGTTCTTGCCGTTCTAACACTCGGATCGCCGAGTATTTTCATGGAGAAACGGATTCCAAATGTCGCAATTACTCGATTTTGACGTTCGGGACACGGTTGTTTCCGATGGTTCATTTGGACCAGCTGAAATCCAAAAAATCTTAAATGTCATTAGCGATGACGCCACTAAACTGTCTGTTTTCCGCGATGCGGTGAACGAATTGGAGCAGCGTGAAGACCATACACCTGCTTCGGCTGCTCGATTGGGCGTCTGTCAGTACTTGATAGGACGCTATGAACGAGCGTTGGGGACGTTGGCTTCCGCCGACGGCGGTGCACTTGCACATTTCTATATGGGCCTGTCAAAGATCTCATTGCAAAGATTTGAAGACTCAATCGGAAGTTTCGAATCAGCCAAACGAGCAGGTTACGATGTGGGCGAATGTGATCTGGGCATCGCTGAAGCACAGCGAAACTCTGCAGACCCAGAAGCTGCCCTTCGAACCTTGGATAATTTATCTGGCGCCATCGAACAAACGGCGGGATACCTGTATCAGCGAGGTGCTATTGTGGCTGCCTTAGGCGGCAATCCGGAAGAAGTGATTGCGCTTTATGAACGAGCGATCGAAATTGATGATCGACACAGTGGTGCATTATTCGGGTTGGCGTTGGAAAATGATCGCCGAGGCAATGATGATTTGGCTTTAGAGCTTTATCAGCGAGCGACTGCTCGTTTTCCGGCTCACGTCGGTTCGCTCTTGAACTTGGGATTGCTGTATGAGGAGCGAGAAGAATACGACCGTGCCCAGAAATGCTACAAGCGAATTCTGGAAAGCTTCCCGAGCAACAAACGAGCCCACATGTTTTTGTTGGACGCGCAAGCTTCGGGAGACATGTTCTATGACGAAGAAGCTCAAAAACGCCGCGATCGCCTGTCGCAAGTTTTGGGTGTTCCCGTGTCTGACTTCGAATTGTCCGTCCGTAGTCGCAACTGCTTGCAGAAAATGGGCGTCAAGACACTGGGCGATCTGACTCGCTGCACAGAACAAGAATTGCTCTCCAGCAAAAACTTTGGCGAAACTTCACTGGTTGAAATTCGCGAGATGCTGACGTCCAAGGGCTTGGAATTAGGCCAGTTCGCGCATGAAAAAGCGGAGCCCGAGCCATCCATTGACTATGAAAGCCTTTCGCCAGATGAACAGGCCGTTCTGGAACGTCCGATTTCCGACCTGAATTTGTCGGTTCGAGCCAGAAAGTGTATGGTTCGACTAGGAATTAGCACGATCGGCGAATTACTGCGAAAAACCGGCGATGAAATGCTGGAGTGCAAAAACTTTGGCGTCACCAGTTTGAACGAAGTTCGCGAAAAACTGACGCAACATGGCCTGAAATTGCGTGGTGACTGATAAGTCGTGTCATCGCCTTTTTCGTTTCAACTCTTAGGGACTGACTCGCACTGTAAAGCTCGTGTCAGTCTCTTTTCTACGCCACACGGTGACGTCCAAATGCCAGCGTTCATGCCGGTTGGTACGTTGGCAACCGTGAAAGGACTGACCATTCAAAACGTGGCCGAAACCTCGGCGCAAATGGTCTTGGCCAATACCTATCATTTGGCATTGCGCCCCGGCGAACAAATCGTCCGAGAATTAGGGGGGCTGCATGCCTTTATGGGCTGGAATGGCCCTATTCTCACGGACAGTGGCGGTTTTCAGGTTTTCAGCCTGGCTCAGCGAACCAAGGTC
>JAGQOZ010000019.1 GCA_020426955.1 Planctomycetales bacterium | reverse complement strand
AAGTGATCACAAATTCGTCCGCTTCGTCCTCTAAAATTCGTCCCAAACAAGCTCGTTCAGGCGAAGTCAGATCTTCCACTGCGTCCATGACCACAATCAGTCGTTTGTCCGCGACTTCTCGCAACGTTTCCAGGCTGTTACGGAGCGATTCGGGTGAACGACAACCGTCCACGTAGACGGAAAAGTCTTGACCACATTCCAGTCGTTCCAAGTGACCGTGTACTTCGGTGATCGCTTCCAGACCGCTGGCGATGGTGGGTAAATCGATGCCCATAACCAAGGCGGCAGCAGTGGCGGCCAAACAATTGGAAATGTGCTGGTCGCCGATCACCCGTGTACGAACGGGCATGGTATCTTCACCTGCTTCGATCAAAAAAGTCTGTTCCGATCGATGTCGGTCAATCACGGTGGCGGTGACTTGCGCTTCGTCATCTTTGATGCTATACGTCACCGTGGGTACGTCTAGTTGTGGTAACAGCTTGCGACAAAACGTGTCATCCATATTCAATACGGCAAAGCCACCCGGTTTGAGGTAATCTACCAAACGACGCATAGTCGCTCGGTAATTGCGAACCGTGTGATGAATGTGCAGATTTTCTCGAGTCACATCCGTAAAAATGGCGGCATTGAATTTCAGTCCGGCCAGTTGTTGTTGTGCCAGCGAAGGGCTATCGATTTCCATGACCGCATGCGTACATCCGTTGGCTCGAGCTTGTGACAGCCATTTGGCATATTCGACCGAATGCAACTGAGCCGATTCTGGCGCTTTGACGTTGGCTCCGTCGCACAGTCCAAAGCTTCCTAGAAAGCCCGAACGCTGTTCGGCCGAATCCAAAATGCTAACCATCAACAGGCTGGTAACCGATTTGCCATGAGTTCCGGTGACGGCAACGGATTGGAGATGTTGCGTGGGACTATCCGATAGAGCTTGACAGATCTTGCCAAAGGCACTGCGACTGTCTTGGACAATGTATTGCGGAACGGCGACCGGTGCCAACTGTTCGCAGACAACGGCAATGGCACCTCGCTGAACCGCTTGAAAGACGCCTTCCAATCCGTCGGTTTCGCCATCTTCCATGGCCACAAACACATCACCCGGCTGACAGAACTGCGGCCGATTGCAACACGAAGTCACTCGAACATCCTGTTCGCCCGTCGTCTGGGAAACGCCCAGCAGTTCTGAAAGAAGCTGACCACCTTGTCGGTCAATGACTCTGGTCATGCTTTTGGCCTCCTTGCCGTCCAGCAGAGTGATATTCAAGCTTGGTCCAAACAAAAAACCAGCACCATCCTAGTGCCGATTGCGTGTCGCCGTGACAACTCCATTCGTCAGGCAACGGGGCGGATTGTTTGCCATTTGAAAAACAGTGTCAAGTCAGCTTCGTGCTGGCAAAACAAGTGCTGGCGGAGGAAGGATTGAACGAACAATACCAATTGTTCGCTCGAAAACCGAGATCTGCGGAAAAATAGCCGTGGTGTTTTTTTGAAACGAATTTAAAAGAGGTTTTTGGTTACTTGTTTTGCGGCTTTGGCTATTCTTCTAGGGTTTGCCGAATCGAGCAAATCTTTCCGGTAAAAGATGGACATTCGACGGGGACGAATCACGGCTACGTGGAGCATTCGCATCGTTAGCCAAGGCCGAATGTCGAGAGAACACCACGTCAAATCCTGGATGAATGCCGTAGCACACACGACGTTCTGTAAATTCCGGCTTGGTGGTGCATTTCTCGCCAAATGCGATTCGATCACGGTCAAGGCAATTTGTCGTTCGCACGATATTCCTAAGCTACTTTTGGAAGTTGTTTTGATGCGTGCGGTACTGATTTTCCGAAAGCAGTCCGTGCCGATTACTTCGCAACACTTGGTTCTATGACGAGCGTTACACCTTGTGTGAATTGTCCGAATCGAGCGTTCAGCCATTGCATTGAGAATTCAAATGAACTGTTCACAACTTGCCGCGAGAATTCAGGAACTTGATCCCACAGCATCTGGTCGCGATGTGGCGAGACTTTGCTTGCTGCTTATGAACGACGAAGAACATCAAGACCTGGCCGCCAGAGAAGACCTGTGCACCGCTTGGAAAGAGACCGGTTTGAAGCTGCAACTGGCCACAGACCAACATGCGGCCATGACACAAGAACTGGAAGAATTGGCGCAGTCTGACCCGCATGACTTTAACCGAGACCAAATCTGGGTCTTGGTCCGAGCGATCAAGGTGCAGAGCCAAATCCTGCAGCTGTATTTAGGCGAACCGGTGCTGGACGTGTAAGGCAAACTTCCGTGTTCGACGTGTGACCTAACTTCACGCGTTTTTAGGAGCCTGACCCCAACAGCAGCATCGCTACGCCGACATACACGACGATACCCACGATATCAATGATCCCCGCCACAAACGGATTGCTCATCAAGGCGGGGTCTTGGCCCATCCGGTGGAAAATCAGCGGCAGAATTGACCCAAACAGCGTACCGCAACAGACTACCAACAGCAGCGTGGCGGGAACGACAGAAAGGGCCTGCCACGTATCGATGGACGGTTCGATAAGGCGAGCCACCGGTAGGTAAACCAAAGCCAGAATGGTGCCCAGCATCAGGCCCATGGCGAATTCTCGGCCTACCACGCGAAGCCAATCCAACGGCCCAATATCACCTTTGGTCAATCCGGTGATCACCAACGTAGCCGATTGATTACCCGAATTGCCTCCGCTGGAAATAACCAGCGGCAGGAACAAATACAGCCACGGAGTTGCTTCCAACGGTTCTTCAAAAATTTTGATGGCTTTGGCGGTCAGCATGGCGGCGAAAAACAATGGCGCCAACCAAACCGCTCGACGCCAACACAATGACATCAACCCGGTTCGCAAATAGCTATTTTCTAGTGGCGCCACACCGGCGATTTTGTGGGCGTCTTCAGCCGCTTCTTCCAACGCCACATCAATTACGTCATCGTGCGTAATGATTCCTAGCATGCGGTGCTGGGGATCTACCACCGGAATGGCCAGCAGATCGTAATAGGCCACTTTCTTCAGGACCTCTTCCTGATCATCACTGACATCCACCGTGATCGGTTCCGTCTCCATGATTTCAGACAGCAGGCGATCGGGCCTAGCGAGTGCGGAAATCAAATCTCGCGCCGACAGCACACCTCGCAAATGATCCGAATCATCCACAACGTAGATGTAGTAGATGGTCTCTAATTCGTGAGATTGCTGCTGAAGGTGGACAAAAGCCTCGCGAACCGAAATCGATTCGCTCAACTTGGCCACTTCCGTTGTCATGACCGCGCCGGCGGTCCCCTCTTCATACGCTTGGATTCGCTGCGTTTCTCTTCGTGCATCCGCCGGCATCAAGTCCAACAGTTCCTGCGACAATTCGGGCGAAAGTTCGTTCAGCAAATCCACTCGATCGTCCAACGCGAAGCTCACCAAAAGCTGGGCGATCGCAGTTCGATCTTGCGTGGTGATAATTTCTAGCTGTTTGCCGTGATCAAAATAATTGAAAATTTCGCTCTGCGTTTCCGGGCTGGCGTGCACCAAGACACCCCACGTTTCATCCGCCGTTAGCCCTTCCATAAAGTCGGCGGTGGCGGCTGGATGCAACGCTTCGCAAAACTCTTTCAGTTCTGCACCATTTTGCGTCTGTAGCATTTCGCGAATTTCGGGCAAATAGAGCGTGTTGATCATTTGTTTTCTCGCACAAGTTTGGCTTTGCCGACTCGTTATGCTACGCAAGGAACAAGTTTTATTTACTGGATTGATGCTTACTTTAATCGGAATTCGTCTGATTCGTCATGATAGGCGATGCTCGCGGCGGGAAAAAATCCGAGTAACCTGGTTCGAACAAATTGTTCGAACCAAAATGGATCGTCGAGCACCGCGAATTGACATTGGACAGGTACCTAGTTAGTTTAATCCGGTCTGCGTCTTTCTGACCTATGGAGACGAATAGTTCGTTTCGACTTTTCAACGTGCCAGAAACCATGAGTACTGAAGCTAACAATACCGATGACTTGGCTTTAGTGCTGCAGTCCTGTGAAGCTGCCATTGGCTACGTCTTCCAGGACAAATCGCTATTGATTGCTGCGTTAACGCATGCGTCGGGTGCACAACACCGCTTGGCTTCCAATGAACGTTTGGAATTCTTGGGTGACGCAATCCTGGGATCAGTCGTCTGCGAAATGCTTTTTCACCAGTTCCCGGATCGGCTGGAGGGGAGTCTGACCAAGATCAAATCGGTGGTGGTCAGTCGGCAAACCTGTGCCAAGATTTCCGAAGCATTGGGACTGGAATCCTTTCTGATTATCGGCAAAGGAATGTCCAACGGCAAACCGGTACCGAGATCACTATTGGCTGATATGTTTGAATCAATCGTGGCGGCCATGTACCTGGATGGCGGCCGACCATGTGCCGTAGACTTTATCCAACGTCAAATGCAACCGGAAATCGACTTGGCAGCCTCGGGCACTGCTGATGACAACTACAAGTCCATGTTGCAGCAGATTGTGCAACGAGACTATTCGTCGACGCCCAGCTATCTGCTGTTGGATGAACGAGGCCCGGACCATGACAAATACTTTTTGATAGCCGCTCAGTTTGATAATAGAGAATTCCCGGCCGCCTGGGGTCAAAACAAGAAGGAAGCGGAACAGCGGGCGGCGTCGAATGCGTTGGCCGTCCTAAACGGAGAAGATCTGCCTTACTTCGACTCGCCCGACCCCATTTCCGACCAATCGTAACGATCGCCGGAAATGCTGAATTTACGCGTTTGCGAGTCTTCGCCAGAAGCGAACCGCGCGCCCACATCATGTGTTCGATTGCATTCAGCAAACTGCCTGATAGAAATTCGAAGCAACCGTGCCGTCGAGCCCATTGTTAACACTGGCTTGTTAACGGCATTAGCGATTTCGCTCACACCACAGTAACCGCAACGTGCGTTTTCAACTGAAAGCTCGCTTACAATTACGTCCGTTGCAGTCGGTACGCCATTTGCCCCTTCGAATTTCGAATTATCAAATCGAATCTTCGTTCACGCTTAATTCGCAAAGTAGATCCATGTCTTCGGCCAACCTGGAAAACGCAATTACTCGGTTCGTTCCACTGGTCTTGCTTGGTTTGGCCATCGCCACGACGGTCTTGTTCGGTCATCTGCGTCAAACCGAAGTCAAACCAACTCCGCTGGAAGTCTTGCAAACACAGGTTTCGCACAAACACGTACCGTCCGTCGATCACACAAAACTGGCAGCGCTGCAACGCGAATTTGATTCACCTCAGGAAGTGACCGAAGCCTGTTTGTCATGCCATACAGAGCGAGGCCACGAAGTGATGGCGTCGTCACATTGGAATTGGGATCGAGAAGAATTTGTCGAAGGGCACGGCATTCGCGCCATTGGCAAGAAAAACGTCCTGAACAATTATTGCGTGGGCGTTTCCAGCAACCTGCAAGCCTGCGACAAATGCCACGCCGGATACGGATTTGTGGACGACGACTTTGACTTTCACAATCCACTGAACATTGATTGCCTGGTCTGTCACGACAACAGCGGAACGTATGCTAAATCCGGCAGCGGTTTGCCAGCCGCTTCTGTGAATCTAACCGAAGTGGCTCAGCACGTGGGCCGAACGTCAAGAGACACTTGTGGTTCGTGCCACTTCTTTGGCGGAGGTGGAAATAACGTCAAACACGGCGACCTCGAGCAAGCGTTATTCGACCCTGATCGCGAAGTCGATGTACACATGGCTACCGGCGGCGCCAATTTAGTCTGTTCGGATTGCCACATCACAAGAAACCATCAAATGCAGGGCAAACTGTATTCCGTTTCGTCCATGAATCGAAATCGATCTTCGTGCGAACAGTGTCACACTGAAATGCCACACGACGATAATATCCTGAACGAACATACGCTCAAAGTGGCTTGCCAAACATGCCACATTCCGCACTATGCCAAAGTGGCCGCCACCAAAACAACCTGGGACTGGTCCACTGCCGGAAAACTAAAAGACGGCCAGCCCTACGAACAGAAAGACCAGTTGGGCAACGTCACCTACATGTCCGAAAAGGGGACCTTTGGTTGGGAACAAAACGCCGAGCCAGAATACGCTTGGTTCAACGGCACTGCAGGTCATTACCTGTTAGGAGACAAAGTTTCCGACCAACAGCCCATCCCAATCAATCAACTCCATGGCAGTTACGCCGATCCAGACGCCAAAATCATTCCCGTGAAGGTTCATCGAGGAAAACAACTGTATGACCCGGTACAACAGATGTTGATTCAGCCCAAGCTGGTTGCGGCCGAAAAAGGTGCCGGGGCGTTTTGGAAGGATTTCAATTGGGAAACGGCAGCCACAGCGGGGATGCAATCGATTGGTTTGACGTACAGCGGCCAACACCGTTTTGCCGAAACCTCCATGACTTGGCCCATCAACCACATGGTGGCTCCGAAAGAACAATCACTGCAGTGCGCCGATTGCCACCACCGCACGAATTCTCGTTTAGCCAACTTGACCGGTTTCTATATGCCCGGCCGAGACCGCAACGTGACCGTCGACCGGATCGGCCAAGGACTCATCGGCTTGGTCTTCTTAGGTGTGGTGACGCATGGAGCAGGTCGCATCTGGCTGAGCCGCCAGCGAAGTGCAGGAGAACCTTCATGAATGTCAAACGAGTGTTAGTGTATACGCGTTTCGAACGTTTCTGGCATTGGCTACAGGCGTTGCTGATCCTTTTCTTGGCGCTCACCGGATTTGAGATACATTCGTCCTATCAGTTCTTTGGGTTCGAACAAGCCGTTCGCTACCACAGTGTCGCGGCCGTCGCGTTCATGGTACTGATTGGCTTGGCTATTTTTTGGCACTTCACCACCGGCGAATGGAGACAATACATTCCCACTCGCCAACGCCTAGTCGCTCAGATGGAATATTACCTGCTAGGTATTTTTCGCAATGCACCGCATCCCACCAAAAAAACGGTCCTCAGCAAACTCAATCCGTTGCAACGCCTGACTTATCTGGGCCTCAAATTGTTAGTCATTCCCGTCATGGTCACGTCCGGCCTGTTGTACATGTTCTATCGCTATCCCCAGAGACATGGTATGGAATCTTTGAATGTGAGCGGATTGGAAACCATCGCTGTCGTGCATACCGCCGGTGCGTTCTTGTTAATCGCCTTCATCGTAGCCCACATCTACTTGACTACGACGGGCCACACACCAACCTCCAATTTGGAAGCAATGCTAACCGGCTACGAAGAACTAGACGACGATTCAACCAATTCCGACGAAAGCTTGGCAGCATCCCATCCAGGTTTAACCGCATCCCATTCTTCCTCCGAAAAGCACGAATGAACATGAACGCCAAACGTGAACCTGCACCCTACATGAACCCATACCAAGCCGGTTTTTTGCTGGGTTTGATCTTGCTGATGACCATTTACATCACCGGCCGAGGACTCGGGGCCAGCGGTGCGTTCAAAAGCGTGGTGGTCGCCGGCGTTGCGGCCGTGGCTCCCGAACATGCGGCACAAGGTGACTTTTATCAAGCCACTGCCACTTCGCACAGTCCGCTCAAAGCTTGGCTGGTGTTTGAAGCACTCGGATTAACGTTGGGCGCCTTTCTGTCCGGCGTCGTTTCGCACCGACTGACTTGGCAAGTCGAACACCCAACACACGTACGGCCGAGAACTCGCATCATCGCAGCCTTGGTGGGTGGCACGTTGTTTGGATTCGGAGCGATGCTGGGACGAGGCTGTACCAGTGGAGCGGCGCTTAGCGGATTGGCGGTCCTTTCTGCGGGCGGAATTTTGACGATGGCCGCCATTTTTGGCGCCGCATACGGTTCGGCGTGGTTCTTTCGCCGACTTTGGAATTAGCCGGAGTTCAACATGGGCCCCTTTGTTCCCGACATCATTACCGACGAACTGAATCTGATCATTGGCTTCTTGATTGGCATGGCCTTTGGCTTTGTTTTAGAACAAGCCGGTTTTTCATCTTCCAAGAAACTGACCGGCCTGTTTTATGGCACTGACTTTACCGTACTGCGAGTCTTCTTTACGGCGGGCGTGACCGCCATGAGCGGCGTGACGTTGTTAAGCACATTAGGAATGCTGGATACGAAGATCATTTTCATCCATCCCACATTCTTGTACGCCGCGCTGCTGGGCGGCGTTGTCATGGGTCTGGGTTTTGTGATTGGCGGCTATTGTCCCGGTACGGCGTTTTGCGGTGCCGCCATCGGCAAGATCGATGCCATCGTTTTTGTATTGGGTGGCATCTTCGGCGTTTTCTTATTCGGCGAAGCGTATCCGTATTTGTCTGATTTTTACCGCTCGGGTGCGTTTGGTGACCTGACCGTCTATTCGCTATTAGGAATGTCGGCGGGCCAATTCGGTCTGATCATGATTGGCATTGCGGTATCAGCATTCATCGCCGTGGGACAACTTGAACGCTGGATCAATCCGCACGGTCCGGCCAGTTCGTTCCCGAAGGTTTCTCACCGAATGGCCGCCGCTGCGATTTTGCTGATCGGCGTTATTTTGGCGATGGTTCCCGAGCGAACCGAACGCTTCCAGCGAATCGCCACCAGCGAAACATATCAACGCCAACATCCCGTCAAACGCATGTCAGCCGATGAAATTGCGTTTCGAATACTGGACAAAGATCCAGAACTGCAGTTGATTGATATTCGCCCGCCCGAAGCATTCGCCCAGCAAAGTTTGCCCGGCGCAGTCAATATTCGCCCCAGCGAATTCTTTTCAAAACAGTGGGACGATATCCTGCGCAGTCGCAAAACCAAAGTACTGGTGGCTGACGAAGAAACACCTGCCACCACCGCCGCTGCCTTGGCTTCATTGCTGGGCTATCAACGAGTGGCCGTATTGGAAGGCGGTCTTTCACATTTCACCAAGACCATCCTGGAAGCTCCTTCCGCCGAACCGAACTTGGAAAACGCAAACCAAGACGAACGACGGTTTCGGTTACGCGCAGCACCGTTGCTGACCAAGATGATTTCCGAGCGAAACAATCTGCCACCAGCCAAACGCCCCGTCAAGAAAGTG
Organism: Planctomycetales bacterium; assembly: GCA_020426955.1. Taxonomy (GTDB): domain Bacteria; phylum Planctomycetota; class Planctomycetia; order Pirellulales; family Pirellulaceae; genus JAGQOZ01. The sequence goes on along the minus strand of JAGQOZ010000019.1, from coordinate 17,369 downwards.
CTTGGCGGCTGCGGGATTTGAGAGCATCGTTCCAGAATCGAATGATCTGCAAGGCGCAAGCCGCAGGCAACGGCCGAATCTGGGTATCACCGTCGGCTAGCGCCTTGACGCTCGTTTGAGATCAGGCTGTAATTGCTTAAGAAATCTACGTCAGTCTAGCCACCGACTTGTCACTCACCTGAGCTTTCCCGGACGTGGGGCCTCACGTACTTCATGCGGTCGTACGCGGCCTGTCTTACTTGGAAATCAACCATGATGATTCGACGGTATCTCTGCAGAAGATCGAAAGCGGCGGCGTTGGTTGTCTACGTTTCGGCTATTTGGTTGACCATGGCATTGACGTCATCGGCACAGGAGCCATCGACTGCTCGAATTGCAATAGCGATCGAACCGGGAACCCATTACGGAGTCCAGCTAGATGATCAACTAACGGAATCCGCTTTGTCGAAGTTAGCAACAGGCCAAGCAATCGCGATTTTCCAAAGACTCGATCCCGTATCAAGCGACTCGAAACGCAGGACGCAAGTGCCCGAAAAAGAGGATCTGTCCGACCAACAACTCGTCGAATTCGAAGTAGACGACACAAAGCCAGAACCTGCCGTTTTCTTCGTTTCACCTGGCCAAAAATTTCGGTTCATCAATCAAGAAAACCATTTGTTCAAAGCAGATGGAGCAATGGCTATCTCACTTACACCCGAAACCATCTTTTATTTTCAGCAACCGTCTCGACGACTTGAGCTAGTTGTATGTGCCAAACATGGTGCCGAAAAAACATTTGCGTATACGCTGTGCGTAAGTGAAAACCCCGAAAAATACCAATTCTTGGATCTTGCTTCAGAAAACATTATTCCCAGTGGTCCTGTTGAAATTCAAATTTGGCTGGTCGAATCTCGCAGATGGCACCCATTCATGTTTCGTGGCGTGGCGAGAAAAGATTCGCAAATGACCATTCGTTTTACGATTCCGCAGACGCAATAGAAGGCCAACTGCGGCGGTGCATCAGATTCGGCCTCCACTTAAGTAGTACTCTGGCATACTGTCTGCGTTTTGTCGCCAATAAGGGGCTAATAGATGAATAATTCGCTACTTCCCAATCTGCTCTATGCTGTCGGAACTCTTTTTCAAGTGATGGTCCTGTTGGGCGGGATCGTTTACGGTCTTTCGCACATTGGCCGTTATCGCAAAGCGGCTTACCTACTGATTGGTGGGCTAAGTTTGATCTTGTTTAGCCGAATCGCTGCGTGGGTTGGAATACTATTGATTTCGAATTTATTTTCGCCGAGCGCAGAAATTTTCGGCATTTTCAACCTTGCCATGTCCGCCCTGAACGGCTTTGGGCTTTTGCTGATCATATTGTCCGTTTTTGCGGACAGAGGCGTACGCGATTTGGCTACCGAACCCGACAACCATGTTTTTTCGCCGGCATCGCACACTGTGGACAGTTCCAATCCCTATTCCACTCCGCAATCAGAATAACGAACCGTTCGATCCCCAATTGGACGCGATTACGGCCATTTAATTCGAACGAACATCGCTTCTAGCTTGGCGGCCCGCTGTGGATGAATGAAACGCTGAAACTGAATTCGACCCGCTAGGTGAGCTCGAAAATCCGCCACGTTCGCTCGGTTCTGTCCGGCTGGGCCCAACGTCACGCAGTTGTGCAAAATGGCTTGCAGCTGCTTAAAATCCGCTCGATTCGAATTCACTTTCTGGTTGACCGTCAATCCGCAAACCGATTGACGCACGCTGGGCCGCATGATCCGAGTCTTTCGCGTGTTGGGTAGGAAACCTTCTTCGACCATGATTTCTGTGACCTTGGCCACAAACGCTTGTGAACGTTTGGCCAAATCTGTCGGGCCGCTGAAGATCAGATCGTCGGCGTAGCGACTGTATCTGCTGGACATGGAAGCGGCCAAGCCAGTCAAACGCCGGTCCAACCGAAAAGCCGCCAAGTTGGCCAGCGCCGGTGACGTCGGGGCGCCTTGCGGCAAGTGCCACACGGATACTTGGTCTACCAATCCATGAAGATCGGCCGCTTGATTTTCGTCGCACAGCATCTGCCAAACGAAGCGAGAAACTTTAGACGTACATAAACGAGCCAGCAGCAAGGCAACCGATTCTGGATAACCGGCGGTGCGAAAAATCGCCGCAATTCTGGCTCCACTGACCGACGCAAAAAAGTTTTGCAAGTCCATGCGAATCACCACCGATTGGCCGGTGTGCAAGGCCGCGTTCGAGCGAATAGACCGCCTCGGCTGAAAGCCATGTGCTGCTTGGTGCGCCGGAATCCAGCGAATGATTCGTTTCCAGATGCGACGCTGCACAGTTTTCAGTTTCGGCTTAGGCGCCTCAATCAAACGCAAACCTCCCGAGCGTTTGCGAGACATTCGTAATCGATAGTGACTTTGGCGGAGCCAATAGCAACGCCGGTGATCAGCCAATTGCCACAGCAGATTCTCTGGACAGTCCAGCAAGCTCGCCAGATCCGTTGGTGACGTCAATTCTGGCAAATCCCAGTTACGGACGTGACGCGACTTGGGTGCAAGGGCTGCGTCCACGATTTGATGATCACACCAGCCGACCCGTCGCATGACTAGGTTCTTGGCATAGGCCTGTTGGAACATTCGATTCGATTGTAGAAATTCCGCCACCACTTGTTGACTTGGCACATGCGCAAATTGGCCGATCAGCTGCATGGCCACGCTTTTCAATCCGTTTGGCAAAGGTTCGATCAACTTGCGCCATTGATCTAGAACGGCGGTTCGCTTCCACACACCAACGACCGCCGCCTTGGCAAAGGCAGCCGCCACTTGATCCAGACTGTAAGTTGCCGGTGGCATCGCAGGTTTCCAAACGGAAGAAGAAAAGCGTAGCGGCAGCCCAACGAGTCCGTGTCTGGCGCAGGTCAATTCCGCGTGGCAACGCGGAGGAAACCTGCCCATGAAATCAGAGTTAGTATCTTACCCTGGAGTATCCCCAGGGAGACGAAGGCAAACGCTCCGTCAGCTTGGAGTCTTGCCGCCACGCTGCACTGAATAGAAGTGATCACATCGCGATGGTCAAGCGAACGCATCGTTTTTCCGTCACAGACCCACAACAATTCGGATTTTTACAGTGCTGGCAACGATGTAATGGGACTGCGAGCAAATTTTTTTTCGGTGCATTGCTAGCTCGACAGCGATGCCAGCATTGCACTGCATCGCGTAATACTAGCAATGGAATGATAGTTCTGACGTCAACAACGAATTCGCCTCAAATTCCTGCATGATGCATCTAGTATGACAGGACTGTTGGCACTGATAGCGATAGCGTGCTTCGTTGAAAGCAATTTAAATGGCAGTATTGCTGTCGCTTTCCCAATTCATTGCAACGACCTTACGGCTAGCCATTCTTTGATGTTGACGCACTCGATTTCATGCTCGTATATTTCGCCCCGCGTTGGCAATGAAACGAAAACGAATCGCGAGCAAACGTCAAATCAAGGAGGACGCCAATGAGAGAAATCGGCGATTGCCGCAACTGAAAATTGTGTGTGCCAAATTCTTCCCGCATCGCTTTGTGAGGTTCATCAGAACCGGCGATTCATCGGACCCAGAAAAGTTTGGCGACGAATGTTTTTGACGCTAACAAAAGCATTCAAAAGATGGAATTCACTTTGAAGGTTTAGAATGGAGTTTAAGCTAATGAAACGATTCAACTTTACTTTGGCTACTGTCGTTGTCGCTTTGGTTGCAACACAATCTTACGCCGGCACCATCATGAAGCTGGGATTCAGCACGGACAGTCGCGCCGACATCGAATTGGTGAACGGCGAACTTTCTACAGTGGACGATTTGTTCGCCGCGACCGTTGGTGACCAGAACTCAGAAGTCACGTTCTTGGGCGTCTTGTCCGGTGCGGCTGCTATTGAAGGTGACCGAGCATCCTTTACGCTGAGCGGAGTCTCGTTGGACGGCACCCCGATCAACATGGGCAACACGGTAATCCAAGGTACTTCCGGCGGTCACTTCGCGGTTTACGACGGCTCAAACGAATTGATGCTGTCCGGTACTCTGGGCGACGGCGTGTTGTCCGGCCCGATCGGCGGAACGGCCACCGGCGGTTACTTGACCACCGAATTCGGCGTCTTCGACGATGGTTACTTGCTGGACATCCTGGACGAAGAAAACTTGCTGAAGTCGTCGCTATCGATCAGTTTGACCGATGTCAATGACGGTGCTGGATTCGCTACGGACGCCAACGGTGCTTTGGCTGAATTTTCGGCCGACGCCACTGCCAACGTGGGTGCACAAGTATCCGTACCCGACGTGCCCGAACCAGGTTCGCTGGCCATGATCGCCGCCGGCCTGTTGATTTCGTTCGGAGCGATTCGACGACGCAAGTAATGTCGTTCGAATAAGATTCGACGATTCCAAAACGCAGTTCGACCTAGTTGTTGAACTGCGTTTTTTTTCGTTTATGAACACCAAACCGACTGTACTTCGAACCACTTCACTCGTGACGTCACTTGCCAATCAACCAGCGCATTTTTACCGCTCTGGCTGATCTTTGTGACCGTACCGACCTTTGAATTGGTCCACTGGATATTTCTGGGCATTCTTTTCCATTTTGGCCACCAGCGCCGATGTCACGTCTAAGTTCAACGCGTTGGCCAATGCCAGCAAGTAACTGGCCACGTCCGCCAATTCATCCTGCACTTCCTGCAGCTTGATGGGATCTGAAGTAACACAACGCGATTCATCGCCGCTAATCCACTGAAAGTGCTCCATCAATTCCGCAACTTCGATAGCCAGCGACATACTCAGATTTTTTGGCGAATGGAATTGCTGCCAATCTCGTTCGTCCACAAACTGCTTCACAACACCTCGCAGGTCCGCGACGCTGGTATCTTCGTCCCTTTTATTGACCATCTGTCTTCTTCTTTCATCAGCCACTTCGTTCGAAAGACATCTCTACTCAGCCGAATGGTAGCGGCTCCGGGACGGCACCGAAAGCCGTGCTAGCGTTGCCGAACGTGACATGACATCAGATTGCCGTTCCCGCATGGCATCAATTCTATTACGATACGTGCGGTGCTATCGATGCAGACGGAACTTATGCGCTCGGAAGCCATCGCCGCCCCACAACAAACTCAGCAATCAACTCATGCAAGGACGCAAAATGATTGTTCGCGAATTCCAAATCGATCAATTCGGCGGATGGACCGACGTTCACATTCCCGGCTTTCCTAACGGTCTGTGCGCCATCTACACCCCTCATGCGGAAGACGCGACGGCGCTGCGCGCATTCTTACCCAGCATCCTGTTTGGCAATTCCTTTTTGATGGAACTGCCCGAACAATTCACTCACGATGGCGAAGTCATCTTGGAACTGGAAGACCGTCACGTCCGGATTCGACGAGACTTCACCGACGAATCCGCCGGACATCATCGTTTGGGAAAGCTATGCATTGAAGCGGTGGATCAACGAGGTTCGCTCAGTTCGCAGTTGGAACATTCGCTGCGAGCGGTGTCGCAAGGTCCGTTCGAATCAATCTATTCCGACGCGCTGGCTCCCTTGGATCGCATCGAATCATGGCGACAACAAGGGCTGCTTGATCGCTTTCGCCCAACTACGACTCAAACCAAAGTCGCAAATACGCCCGATCCCGCCAGACGTCCCGACACGGAAACGCTGGCAACGGACCTCCGCCGCTTGACTCAACAACGCGATGCCTTGCGAACGCAAACGCAGCGTCACGGAAACGCGTTGCAGCTTCTTTCCGGATTGTACAAACGTCGGAGCGAAGCTGAACTGCAAACGAAGCAACTGCAAAGCAAACTGGAAGAAATTCCTGCACGATTGGCGCCCATTGAACAGGCCATCGAATTGTTCGAACTTTGGGCGGAACGCAAACGATTGGCAAACGAAGACGATCGGCCCACACACCACCTGGATCTCAAGAAAACGTTGCGGCAGGTGCAGAAGCTGGATGAACAGATCGAATCACTTCGACACCAGATTCAGACAGAAAAGACATCGGCCAAGCAAACTTCGCCGGATGATGCCCAGCGACTGCAGGAACTAAAGCGAATCCGTCATCGTCAAGCCGAAGCAGTGGCGGCCGAAATATCTATCAACACATCCATGCCAGCGGCTCCGGTTCGCGCTGTCACTTCCAACAGTCGTTCAGCCAAACTCACGCTGGCGCCGTTGCGTCCGATGGCACAAAGGCTTCGGACACTTCGAGACCAATTGCGAAATGTGCCCAAAACGTTCACCAGCACTCGTCGGTTCGACACTTCTCACCTGACGCCTCAGCAACGTGAAGAATATCAGGCAATTGTGGCAGAAATTGCCCGCCTAAAACGGATTTCCAACAAACTGTTAGAACGCCGGTTGCTGCCAGTCACATCCATTATTGGCTTGGGACTGCTCTTTTCCGGCAGTCTTTCCATGGTGGCCACGGCCTGCTTGCTGGATCTGGGGCAATACAAATTGTTTACGCTGGCTTTGGGGATTGTTGGTCTGTTTGCGGCGCTGATGCTACGAAAAATGGGCGAACGACCTCCCGTGTCCGCTTTCACCAAATGCCGCCAACAAATTCAGGAATTGGTGAAGCGTGCGACGGCGTTATTGGCCATCAACCGACCTTATGCGACAAGCGACGTCAACCTATCACACGATCGACAAGCGTTATTGCGAGCATACCGTCTGGCCCGACAAGATTGGCATGACGCCTTGCGGCAACATCAACTGCCACCTGATCTTTCGCCTCGCGAACTTGTCCATTGGATCAAGCGTCAAAGCCGTCCCATTACAACAACCGTATCGTCGGCACAGCCATTTGTGAATCCTTTGAAAACGAATCTGGCAACTTCGGCCGATCGAAATATTCTAAACGAATGGCTTCGAGACGCTCGACGCGCGCTCAACCTGACTGGCCAAGATTCCTTCGAATTGGACGTCACCGCCATCGGCGACCAACTCGATTCACTGATTTTATCGCTGTCCGAAAAACAATCGCTGGATCACAAATCCATCAAACAGCAGCTCAAGACATGGCAAGACGAATTGAAACAACTCAAGAAGAAGCGTCAAGCGATATTGGAAAAGGCCGGAGTCGCCAGCATTGCACAGCTGAAGACCAAGATGAGCCAAACGTCTCAGACATCTGTTCGTCAGAAGAAGCTCAATGCCAAGAACGCGGAAATTGAAGCCATTTTGGCCAAGAGTGCCAACCCAGCGGAATGCGAACGCTTGTTGGAAACGCACAGTGCCGAAGAGCTATTTGCCAAGAAGCGAGCCGTCACGGACGAACAAACTTCGTTGCAAGACGAATTGAAAGCTCAGCAACGGCGTTTTGTGCAGATTGAACATCAAATCACCGAAATCACTCGCGACTCCAACCACGACAACGCCAGACTTCGCCTCGCCGAACTGGAAGCGCAAACGGAAGCCACCGCCGCTCGGCTCCTAGCCGCAACGATGGCAGCCACTAACGCCAAACCGGCCACGGAGATTCGCACGCAGCAAATATCTAGTCCAGAACGAGACATGGCGGTGCAGTTCATTTCGTCCACCACCGGTTGGTCCGATGTAGATATCGTGGTGACGAAAGACCATCAGATTCAACTAAGACAAGCCAACAAAAAGGCGCGTGATCTTCTTGACTTTCCGGCCGCATTGCAGTCGCACATCATCAACTGTTTACAGCTGGTTTTAGCAATCACCACGGCGCCCGCCCATGAATCAATGCCGTTGATTTTGGGAGATCCGTGGTGGGGCAAAAACAGCCGATCGCGGACCGAGTTTATTCGGCTGCTGAATTCGCTGGGGCAATCCGGCCGCCAAGTGCTGTTTATCACAAGCAGCGTTTCGAACCGAGACGCATTCCAGCAGAATCAGGTTCCCGTCTTGTCGCTGTATCAAGAAGAGCGAATTGAAGAACACGTCCATGTTGTCCAAGACACGACGGACCAAAGTCTGTTAACGGAAGATATGGACGAACGCTATTCCGACGAATCACGGGTGTCTTCCCGGTACCAAGAAGACTTGCCACCCTGGATGCCGGCCGCGTGATGGTCATGCCCTAAACGCGACCAGGTTTTCTTCGAATCAACGGTACAAGCCGTAGTTGCGTTTGGACATGGACGGAGGAAGAGGTGCGATCGGAAGTGACGGAACACCTTCCGCCTGCTCTGTGTGCGGTTCGCCATCCAAGTCCCATGCGTCACTGGACGAAGGAATATCGATAATCTGGTCGGCCAATTCGCGGTTTGCGTCTGCCGTTTCCCAATCGAACGATTCTTCGTCCGTTCGTGTTGAATTGGCATTGGCTTGTAGCAATTCGTCTCGTTCATTCGCCGGAATCACATAGTCCGCTCGTTGTACGCCTGATTCCGGCAAGCGTTCTAATCCCAACGGCTTGTCGTTGCTATCAATGGCGACAATTCGTTCCACCATCGAGTCCATTCTCAGGTTGAATTCGTCTTCCGACTCCTCTGCATCGCTCGTGGCTTTCGATTCCGTGGTCTCGCCGGTCGCGTTCATCAGAATGCTGGGCAGGTTCGCATGGTAGCCTGCGTCGTCCGCCATCGCTTGCGTGGCTTGAACCGGATTCACTCGATCCAAACTCGCCGTTTGCTGCGATGGCTGCGAACCGGGAATCCAATTGGACGTCGGTGGGACTGTGGCCGAATTGGAATGAGCCGTTGTGGGCAACGCGGACAAACGAGGTTGAATCTGCGCCAAGATGGTGCGTGCTTCGATTAGATTGGGATCGAACTCGAGCGATTTGGCCAAGTATGGCTGAGCGGCGTTGGCGAGCCCTCGTTGATTCAGCAAGAAGCCAACGTTGTAGTTGGCAATTGCCGCTCCATGGACTTCGGCCAGCACTTGAACAGCTGCTTCGGGCTGATCGGCCTGAACCAAAATGGCCGCCAGATTATTACGATACAATTCACTGTCGGGCTGCAAGGTAATCGCTTGCTGTAACACTTCCAGAGCCTTGGTAGTGTCACCTGTTCTACCGTAACACAGTCCCAAATCGTTCAAAATAACAGCGTCACTGGGATGCGCTTTGGTGGCTACTTCGTACACTGCGATCGCATTCGTATGTTCGCCCTGCCGATGCAAGAGTCGGCCTAAACCGATCAGTGCTTCTCGATGCGAGTTATCGATTTTCAGCGCCAATTCATACTGTGCTCGCGCGTCCTGGACCAAATTCTGTGATTCGTACATCGCTGCCGCTGCCAGATGCAAATCGGGCGTGACGGGGCCCGAGTTGTAGCTCAGACTGGTCGGATCCAACGGGTTGCTTGCCGGCGCTGAATTCGGTTGTTGCACGTGTTGAATCGATTGGCTGAATGATTGGGCCATCTGCTTCACGGGCGCCAAAACCTTACCAGGCTTGGGAATCACCGGCGCCGGAGTGGCGCTCATGGCCGAACCCATTCCGCCCACTATGTAGTCTTGTGGGGCACGCTGAACTGAAAACTGATTACTACCAATGCTAGCGCTAGAATTAGGAGACAAGCCATCGTTGTGTTGCTTGGCCTGCGCCGAAACCTTGGCGACCGTATTTAGATATGAATCAAGCCGAAACGGCTTGGGCTTCTGCGGAGAAGAACATCCACCACATTGCAGGATTAGCAGTACACAAGTTGTTGGAAAGGCGTAACGTATGGCCACGGGAACCTCCGTGTTCTTTGCAGTCGTTCGTTTGCCCTGTCCATGGACAAACCTACCGATATCGCGGCTTACCAATACAGATCGACGAGGAGGACTATTCGCTTGAGTCAACTTTGGGCAAATAGTGCGACTTTACCGCCTGGCACTTTTACGAACCAGACACGCAAAAGGACCGACGAGTCCTGTGACGGACTTCGACGATCCTTTTGATATTGAGCCGTATTCGCATCAAACAAAAACTTAATTGCCTCCACCAGCCGCTTGGAACGTTGGTAGGACTGGTGCTTGAATGCTTTCAGTTGCTTTGCGGTCGATAGCATCGATGTATTCGGCCGACCAGTCGTGTGGTTGTTTGGTCGTTGCCACCACCGGCGGTAGCGATTCACCCGGCATCGATTTGGCCAAGAATTGCTGGACGGAATCAATTCGAGTGGCGGTGGCACCTCGTTCAAAGGCCTGGGCAACCCACACGGTTTTGAACTGTTCCGGGGAATTGCTCATGATCCAGTGAACTTTTCGCTTGCCACCATCGGTCAATTCGTGCGACTGCGTGTCGAAATCGTGTACGGTCAACGTGTTTTGGGTTCGCCATCCATTCGCAACCATGCCTTGGAAGTAGGACCGAGTTGCTTGGCGATCTACCGAAGTGAACGGTTGGGGCCAGCAGTTGTTTCGATGAAAGTCCAAGTGGACTCGATCCCAAAATTCATTCCAACCTGCTTGAGCAGGCACGGCGGCGAGGCCAGCAAACAGACACGTCAAGAGCAAGGGAACGGTTCGAGACATTGATTGCATCTCCATTGCAAAGGACTGTTACACGTCCACACCACATTCCAGCGTCGCTGGAACCGGTTCACCTTCCCTGTTTGGACGCATCATTTCTTGTCAGCATCAATGCCAACAAGCTTCCAATTCATTTCTTTCGCAGCCGCCCACTCGGCCGACTGCCACAGCAGGCATGCTATCAGTAATTTGTTACGACAGACCGTCTGCTAGCCTTCTTATCGGCCGCAGAGATACCGGCAAGATAAATGAAAGGTCGTTGGCCAGCGTAACCAGTTAGGTTAACCTAGTTGTCACAAACCGGAAGAGTTTCCAATGTCAAGTTTCGATCGCTTCATTGTCTGGGAATCGTTATGAACGAACCGCTATCTGGTCGTCCCGACATTTCAGCCGCCACGGCACAGCAATGGACCGCAGAATATTTCCACGTCATTGGCGAACCACACGTCTTGCCCAGTGAACGCGATCAGAATTTCTTAATTCAATCTGCGTCGGATCCCACATCGGCGTGGGTGCTCAAGATTGCCAACACGTTTGCGACAGAAGAATCGTTGGATTTTCAGAACCGGCTCATTTTCCACTTGGGAAAGTCGTTGAAAACGAACGTTCCGCAGTTGATCAACTCGGTTTCCGGCGAACCGATAGTCTGGATCGAAATATCCGGTCGGCGTCACGCCATGCGTCTATTATCGTATTTGCCGGGCACGCCATGGGCCCACATTCGCTATCATTCGAAGCAACTCGGTCAGTCTCTCGGCCGCTTTGTAGGCCGCCTGCTGACTTCGCTCCAGACTTTTCCGAACCCGCCCGAAGTTCGCTCGTTTGAATGGGACTTGGCGTCGTGCGCGCAGACCGTCGCCCAGCGTCTGGATTCGATCACTGATCCCGACCAACAACAATGGGTCCGACATTTTTTGCACCATTACCAATCCAACATTCTCGATATACACGGTCGCTTGCGTCGCAGCACCATCCATAATGACGCCAATGATTACAACGTTTTGGTGAATGGTTGCGATCGTCCGGCCACGGACGTAACGGGGATGATTGACTTTGGCGACGCCGTCTATTCTCAGTGCGTCAACGAAGTAGCCATCGCCGTGGCCTACGGCATGTTGGGCCAAGCCGATCCGCTGGACATGGCCCAGCAGATTGTAGGTGGTTGTCACCAAGTCTTTCCGCTGACGGATGAAGAAATTCATTGCATCTTTTCATTGGCTGCGATGCGACTTTGCACCAGTGTGGTGATTTCGGCCGAACGTCAACGAACCCATCCACATGACACATACTTGTCCGTGTCCGCGAAACCAGCGTGGGATTGTCTGCGTCGATTGCAGCAAGTTTCGCCGAATTTCGCGCATTTTGCCTTGCGTTCCGCATGCGGCAAACCTGCGCATCCGGACGAAGCAAGAATCATGAAGTGGATGTCGGATCATCAAGCTTCGTTCATTCCTGTCATGAAAATGACGGGCGATCCTGCCACGTTGGATCTGAGCGTCGAAAGCCAGCAGTTTGCATTGGACGAACTGGCGGACACGGACAACCAGCCGATGAATTCGCGATTGATCCAGAAATACATGCAACAGCAACAAAGATCGTGGGCCATCGGACGCTACGGGGAAGCTCGCCGCTGCTATTCCGCTCCGCAGTACACCTCCGACCTGCCATTCGAAAACCGTTGGCGCACCATTCATCTGGGAATCGATCTCTTTGCAGACGCGGGCAGTCCGGTCTTTGCGCCGTATCCTGGCACGGTTGTCGGCGTGGCAGATAATGATTCAGCCGGTGACTATGGTCCCACGGTGATCTTGAAGCATGTCGCAAACATCGACACTCAGCCAATCGAATTTTATTCGCTGTACGGGCATCTTGATCGACAGACGCTAACACGCTGGCAGACGAACGCTCAAATCCAAGCGGGTGATCATATTGGTTCGCTGGGAACGGAATCGGAAAACGGCGGCTGGCCGCCCCATTTGCACGTGCAATTGATTTTAGACCTGCTTGGCGAAACCACCAATTTTCCTGGCGTCGCCGCGCCTGGCCAACGCCACGTTTGGAAATCAATCTGCCCGAATCCGAGTGCATTTTTGGGGCTCGAGCGAAACACCCTTGATGCGGCCGAAGCCTTTGATTGGTCTACTTCGGCACTGCAAATGGAGCGAACGAAACGTTTGGCACCTTCGCTGAGCGTTTCTTATGACCGACCACTGCATCTTGTTCGCGGTAGTGGAGCGTATCTATTTGATGCTTTTGGTCGAACCTATTTAGATTGCGTCAACAACGTTTGCCACGTGGGCCATTCGCATCCGCGAATCGTGCAAGCGGCCGCTTCGCAAATGATGACGCTCAACACGAACACGCGCTATCTGCATTCCAACATTTTGGAATACAGCCGCCGACTGTTGGCCACGCTGCCACCACCGCTGGAAGTCTGCTTCTTTGTGAACTCGGGAACGGAAGCCAACGACTTGGCATTGCGGCTGGCCAAAACGTACACCGTGCGACACGACGTCATGGTGATTGATCATGCGTATCACGGCCATTCGCAAGCGTTGATTGACATTAGTCCCTATAAATTCAACGGACGGGGTGGAGCAGGATGCCCTGAATCAACTCGAGTGATGCCGATGCCGGATGCCTATCGAGGACTCTATCGCGCGCCCGAATTTACGCCACAGGAACAGGCGCAACGATACGCCGCCCATGTAGCTGCAGCATTACAAGAAACAAAGCCGGCCGCGTTTATCGCCGAAAGCCTATTGAGTTGCGGCGGACAAGTAGAACTTCCGCCGGGTTATTTGAAGACGGCGTACGATAGCGTTCGAGCCGCTGGCGGTGTCTGCATTGCGGACGAAGTGCAAGTGGGATTCGGACGCCTTGGTTCGCATTTCTGGGGCTTTGAATCCCAAGGCGTCACGCCTGACATTGTGACCATGGGCAAGCCTATCGGGAACGGACATCCACTGGCGGCCGTCGTGACCACGCGAGCTATTGCTGATGCGTTTCGTAACGGCATGGAATATTTCAACACGTTTGGCGGAAACCCTGTGTCATGTGCCGTGGGTTTGGCAGTGCTGGACGTCTTGCAGCAAGATCAACTACAGTCGCACGCCGATAAATTGGGACAGCAACTAATACACCAACTGCGTTCGCTTCAAGAACGACATGCTTCGATCGGAGATATTCGAGGCCGAGGGTTCTTCTTGGGGATCGAATTTGTTTCGAACCGGCAAGATCGAATGCCCGACGCCGCAACGGCGCATTTTGTTGTCCAGCGAATGAAAGATCACGGCATCTTGCTCAGCACCGACGGACCAGATCACAACGTCATCAAATTCAAGCCGCCCATGGTCTTTTCCGCTTCCGACGCGGACCGGTTGGTAAACACGCTGGACCGCTTGTTAGCCAGTGAAGTTTCTTGATCGTCGCCGCTAGGTCGCTCCGGAAACCATGTTGCCATGCGTCCCAGGATTGTTGCATCGCGGCAACGCTATAACTTGTCCAAGGGCAAAAACACCGGGAAAGATGGCAAATTCTGGTTTGGAACGTCAATTGCGATCTTCTAGGAATATCAACGAATTCCAACCCACATCTTTCAGGAAAGGCCGGGCAGATGACTCACTACCAAACACTCGAGACCACTAGGTTTCTGATTGACGCCCTTAAAGACGAAGCCCAGTTGCAGCGCAAAGAAAGAAATCGACAAGCCATCCAGTTGTTCTTTCTATTCTTGGTCGCCACAGGCCTAACCATCGTTACGGGTGAACTGGTCAAGTGGCTATGAAACTTGGCCGGAATGCTCAGAAAATCGATCGCGGCGGAAGAAAATTATTCGCCAGCAGAGATATCAGCTTAGAAGCCAGACAAAATAGCCAAGTGACACAAGACTGGCATTCGGTTGATCGCAAAAAAATTCGTACTCAATTTTTTCGCGCAACCACGCAAAAACTAGGGACTTTTGCTATTGTTTCCATGACGCGACAGCAATGGGGCTGTATTTTCCGCTAGTAATTGCATGCTGGTCTTGACGTGGATGCGTAGATTGCGGGATAACCTGCGTCTCAGTGGCCGCGACTGATTTTATTTACATGATGTAAGTTTTGTGTTCCCCTAGCAAGGATGATTAAGGAAGGAGCCAAAAATGGAATTGGTTCAACAGCAGGAAGAAAATCGCGAAGCCAAAGTCTATCGAGTTGCCGCGGATCTATACCGGCAAGACCCAGACTGGGTGACGTTCTTCCGCGAAGTCTTGGGCGTGGACGGAATCGTACGCCAAGTCTTTGACAACCCGCTTGATCTGGCTCGATTCGAGCAAACCAAAGAGTATTCTGACATTCAGCAAATGGTTGCGAAGCTTCGTGAACGAGCAAGCGAACCGGTAGATTCCCGCGAACCGACGCGAGTCATCACGGTTCGTCTGCCCAAAAGCTTGCACGAATCGCTACGTACCGAAGCGCACGAACGTAAGACCAGTATGAATAAGCTTTGCATTTCCAAGCTGTTACAAATGGTCGACGAAGAATTGATCCCGAACGACTAGTCGTCACACCCTGCCAACGCAATTTTCTTCAACGCACAATAAGCGTTCCTAGTTTCCGCCATGTAACTAGGACGCTTTTTTTGCTTTTCAGATGAAACGTCCAGGCAGCGGCATCAAAAAGCCGTTTCTTGTAGTATCACCACGATCAGACCTTGCGAATGGATCGTAGCAGGTGGTCCACGCTGGAGGCGAGTGTAGTTGAATACTGCATCAATTTGGTGGCAGCACCTACAAGGCATTCGGTTGAAGCACGAGTGTCGTCTGCGGCTACGGACGTCTTGGCAATGTTGCCGGAAACCGACTCGGTTTCGCGAACAGCCAGTTCCGCGTGTTGATTAATCTCACTTGTCACTTCCGTTTGCTGAGTGACCAACGTCAGGATTGTTTCGCTAACCGCGTCTACCTCCTGCACCGTCGAACTGCATCGACTGATAGCTGTTGCTGTTCCGCTGGCGGCGTTCTGTACGCTTTCAATTTCCTGTTTGGCGTTTTCGGTTGCCGTCCGAGTCTGTTCGGCCAGATGACGCACTTCGTCAGCGACCACGGCGAATCCGCGTCCCGCTTCGCCGGCTCGAGCTGCTTCCACGGCGGCATTGAGCGCCAGCAAATGCGTCTGTTTGGCAATGCCGGCGATGGTTTCGACAACGGTACCAATGCGAGTTGATATTTGTTCAAGACCGTTGACAATGGACTTGGCCTGCTCCGCGTCAGCCACGGCGCGGCCGACCACCTGTGTTGACGCTTTCACGTTTTGGTCAATTTGCGCAACGCTCTGCACTAGTGTCTGAGTTGACTGTGCCACATGCGTGACGCTTTCCGACGTTCGCTTGGACGCGTTCAAAGCATCGTCTGCCTGAGCGGCGGTGTCTTTTGCCGTGGACGAAAGGGCCTCGCTGATGTTGTGCACTTCCCTGGCCGTTGCGTCCACCGAGCTGGCTATTTCCTTTACCGTAGCCTCAAATTCGTCGGCAATTTCCAGACGCTGCCCTTCGGCCCGCGCCAGTGCCTTCGAATTTAGTTCCAATTCCGCAACCGAACGGTTGATCACTTCCGATGCGTGCTTGAACGATCCCGCCATGCCTCGCAAAATCACTCGTCGAAAGAATTTACCCTCCGCCGCACTACTCAACGCCGCACGAGATTCTCGCACGAAGGCATCCGTATAATCCAAAAGCGAATTGACGCTATGAACCACGCGTCCAAGATCCCCTTCGGCATCCACGTGCAGCAGTCTCACTTCCAAGTCACCTCGGGCAGCATGTTCACACACTTCAGCAACTCGCTGAATCCACGCGTCCATGGCAGCCTGCCTTGTTTCCAATTCACAAATTCTGGCTTGCAATGCCGCAACACTTTCGGTGCGTTCCAATACAACGTTGTTCATCTGGCAAATCCTTAGCTGTGAGACGTGAGCGAAAAAACGAATTCGTCGTACCCGACGCCAGCTTCCTCAAGCTGGGCAACAAGCAACTTCGTGGCCGCCTCGATCCCCTGTTTGGGATTGGCGAAGGATTCTTCCGTTTCCTTGAGTTGCTTATAGATCGGTTCTACTTTCATGACCGCACGACGATCAGGAACTCGTCGACTAGAGTGATAACCAACAATGTCGCCGTTGGAATTGAAGCTGGGCGTCACGTGAGCCAGGACCCAATAGTGGTCGCCGTTTTTGCAAAGATTGACAACGTAAGCAAAAATCTCATGGCCAGCACTAATCGTGTCCCAAAGAAGTTGAAACACGCATCGAGGCATATCGGGATGTCGAATTACGTTGTGCGGCGCACCCAACAGTTCTTCTTCGGTATAACCCGCCACGCGAATGAAAACCTGATTCGCATAGGTGATCACTCCCTTTGTGTCGGTCTTACTGACAATGATTTCATCGTGAGAAAACGACCGTTCGCGACCGGTCGGTCGTACTTTCGGCTTGACCATCTTTCCACATTCCTGACAAAGCTAGACATGTTGACCAGAGCGTCCACTCGATTCCCTTGCAGTCCACAACAATGAGTGACAGTACAAGCGGTTTCTCAGGTCAATTATTGGACACCAAATGCCGAACATTGGGTGGGATGAGGAAACTACGATCGAATACAGTGTATTCGGGCAGAACAACGGACCAAAACACGAAACACTATAGTGCCAGGCACGTGGCTGGCACTCAACATTGCCCTTCACGTTCGACATGGATTGATGCGTTGTGTTTCGACGTTGCTTGCGATCGAGTTTAGAAACCACGAAGTACACGAAGAGCACGAAGAGAAGACACGAGAAAACAAAAACAGAATGACAACCATAGTGTTTCTTCGAGCCACCATCGGGGGAACAGAGAGCCACCATCGGGGACACAGACGCTTTGTGGCTGGTCCCTACT